>DASTZC010000173.1 GCA_035764505.1 Candidatus Polarisedimenticolia bacterium | reverse complement strand
AAGGCCGAGGCGTATGGCCGCTACCTGCGCGAATCCGATTTCGGAGTGCAGGACTACCGCGGGACTCCCGGCAACCGCGGCGCCTGGCTGCTGCGCCGTGACGAGGAGGATCGGGTCCGCTTCATGCTCGTCTCCTTCTGGGAGTCGCGCGAGGCGATCCAGGCGTATGCCGGGCCGGACATCGAGGCGGCGCGCTACTTTCCCTACGATCGCGAGTGCCTGATCGATCCCGAGCCCAAGGTGGCGCACTACGAGGTGCTGGCGGCCGATCCACTCGGGACCGCGGAGGTCTCATGATCGGATGTGTCCTGGTGCTGCTTTTCCTTGCGGCCGCTCCGCCGGGCGAGAGCCCGACGGTGGATCTTTCCGGCCGGTGGATCCCGGATCCGGCCGCTTACGAAAGCCGCAAGGAGCTCAAGAATCCCGATCCCGCGGCGCCGCCGCCCGCCGTCACTCCGGAGCCTGGGCGCCTGATCATCTCGGGCAAGGGGGAGTTCCTGGTGTTCGAGCTGCTGGACAAGGAGGGAACGCCGATTTCCACCACGAAGGTGTCGACCGGCGGAGAAACGACCATGAACCCGCGCGCCGGCGGCGATCTGGCGCACGCTTCCAAGAGCCGGTGGGAGGGAAGGGCCCTGATCACCCAGTGGCGTCTGACGCGCGGGGACGCGGAGGTGATGCGTGGCACCGATCGCTGGGAGCTCTCGCAAGATCGCTCCACCCTCACCCTGATCGGCACGACCGAAGATACGAAATCGCGCAGCCGGTCGAAAACCGTCTACCGTCGAGAGCGCTGAGCGCGGAAACCCCGCGCTTCGCGGAGCAGGATTCATGCTGGAGGTGCCGTAGTGCCGCCGACGCCGACCCACGGGAAGATCTGCTACGTCGAGATCCCATCCACGGATGTCCAGCGATCCGCCGATTTCTACGCCCGGGTCTTTGGCTGGAGCATCCGCAAGCGGGGGGACGGAGCGACCGCGTTCGACGACGCCACCGGCCAGGTCAGCGGCGCCTGGGTGCGCGGCCGTCCGGCCTCGGGAAATCCCGGACTGCTGATCTACATCATGGTCGACAGCGTGGAGGCGACGGTCGCGGCGATTGCCGCTCAGGGAGGGGAAATCGTCCAGCCGATCGGCGCCGACGCGCCCGAGGTCACGGCGAGGTTCCGCGATCCGGGCGGCAATGTCCTGGGGCTGTACCAGGAGCCGAAGCCCGGATCCTGATGAGCTCGGGTTTTTCCGCTCGTGCCAGGGTGAGGACCGTGATCAAGCTGGAACCGACGACGCTGGAAGGCCACGGAGTCCTGCTGGAGCCTCTCTCCCCGGATCACGCGCAGGCGCTGCGCGAGGCGGTGGGGGACGGCAGGCTGTGGGAGCTGTGGTATACCGCGGTGCCGGAGCCGGACAAGGTCGGGGAATATATCGCCGCGGCGCTGCGGGGCCTGGGGGAGGGTCACATGCTCCCCTGGGCGGTGCGCGAGCTGAAAAGCGGCGCGATCGCCGGCAGCACCCGGTACCATGATGCCGTCGCCGCCATCGATCGCGTCGAGATCGGCTATACCTGGTATGCCGCGACCTGGCAGCGCACCCACGTCAACACCGCCTGCAAGCTCCTCCTCCTGCAGCACGCCTTCGAGTCGCTGGGTTGCCGCGTGGTCGGATTTCGCACCGACAACTTCAATTTCGCCTCGCAGCGCGCCATCGCGGCCCTGGGGGCGAAGAAGGATGGAGTGATCCGCCATCACTACGCGCGGCGTGACGGCACGGTGCGGGACTCGGTCATGTACAGCATCCTGGCCGCGGAATGGCCGGACGTGAAGCGCCATCTCCTCCTGCGTCTGGACCGCCACGCCGGCGGCCGGGAAGGGCGATCGTCATGAAGGATGAGGCCGGACGATGAGCGTTGAGCAGAATGGAGGGAAGTCGCTTCCCGTTGCCTGCACTCTGACGCCGGAGGAGATGCGCGAGGGGCGCGGCGGATTGCTTCCCGGACTCCTGGCGCTATCCGATGAGGTCACACGAATCGCCGGCGGGTTGCGATGGAGGTTTCCCCCCTCGCCCGACCGGGCGAAGCAGATTGCCGCGGTGATCGACGCCGAGCACCGCTGCTGCAGGTTCCTGAAATTCACTATGGTGATCGAGCCCGGGGACTCTCCGGTCTGGCTCGAGGCCACCGGGCCCGAAGGGACGCGCGAGTTCCTGGAATCGATATCGGAGGAGAAGCCGTGACGAAGAGCCCGATCGACCGGCCGGATCCCATCCGGACCTTCCGCGAGCTGCACGCGAGCGGCTGCTTCGTGATCCCGAATCCCTGGGATCTCGGGAGCGCGCGATTGTTGGTCCAGCTCGGCTTCAAGGCGCTCGCGACCACCAGCGCCGGCTTCGCCTGGAGCCTGGGCCGGGCCGACAACCATGCCGGACTCGAGGCGGTCCTGGATCACCTGCGCGCTCTCGCGGCGGGCGTGAGCGTCCCGATCAACGCCGATTTCGAAGGGGGCTTCGCGGTCGAGCCGATCCATGTAGGGGCGAATGTGGCCCGTGCGGTACGGACCGGCATCGCCGGCTTGTCGATCGAGGATTCCACCGGCGACGCCGGAGAGCCGCTCTACCCTCTGACCCGGGCGGTGGAGCGGATTGTCGCCGCTCGTGAGGCAATCGACAAGAGCGGCACCGGGGTCTTCCTTACCGGACGCTCGGAAGGGTTTATCGTGGGACGGCCCGACCTGGACGAGACCATAGGCCGCCTGACGGCCTACGCCAAGGCGGGCGCCGACTGCCTGTATGCTCCCGGGATCCGCACGCCCGAGGAGATACGCGCCGTCGTCGCGGCGGTGGCCCCGAAGCCGGTGAACGTTCTGGCCAATGCCGAATATGCGAGTGTCGCCAGCCTCGCGGCCCTCGGCGTCCGCCGGATCAGCGTCGGCGGAGCGCTGGCCCGCGCCGCCTGGACCGGCTTCCTCGAAGCGGCCCGCGAGATTGCCAAGCAGGGCACCTTCACCCGGCTGGGAAAAACCGTCGGGGGCGCCGAGATCAACCACAGCTTCCCCGAGGATTGAAGGCAGCCGTTTCTCTTCTCCAAAGCCGTGCAATTCACACTGGATGGAGGCATTCGGATGGGCAAGCCGGAGCGCCGTCGGGTGGCCGCGTGCGTGATACCGCTCCTGTTCGGCCTCATGACCGCGGCGCGCGCCTCGGAGCGCGTGCGGGCCGTCGACTTCCTCGCCCTGTTCGGCGCCGGCACGCTATTCGGAATCGGGGTGTCGGGATTGATCCGGCTATGGAGGTCCAGGGCTACGGCGAACCGCGCCGGCTTTTGAGGCCTTAAAGGGACTCGAGGCGCATGCGGAGAAAGCGCCTCTCCGGCGCCGTTCCCGCCAGCTCCAGGGCCCGGACGTAGGCAGCTCTGGCCTCCGCGCATCGACCCAGACGCCGCAGCAGCTCGGCCCGGGTGGAGTGGAAGTAGAGATAGCCGTCGAGCAGCCCCGAGCGTCCCAGCACCTCGACGAGCTGCAGTCCTTCTTCCGGTCCACGCGCCATGGCCACGGCCGCGGCATGGTTCAGCGCCACCACCGGCGTCCGCTGGTGCCGGAGAAGCTCTTCGTACAGCCTGACGATCTGCTCCCAGTCGGTCAGCTCGGGACGCGCCGCCTCGGCGTGCAGTGCGGCGATGGCCGCCTGGATCTGATAGGGGCCGGCCCGGCGCCTCGCCAGGGCCGCCTCCAGGAGCTTGCTTCCTTCCTCGATCTTGCCGCGGTCCCAGGCAGAGCGATCCTGATCCTCCAATAGAACCAGATCGCCGGCGGCCGAGGTCCGCGAGTCGCGCCGCGAGTCCTGCAGCAGCATCAGGGCGAGCAGACCGTATGCTTCCGGCTCTTCGGGCATCAGGGCCGCCAGGATCCTCGCCAGCCGGATCGCCTCGGCGCACAGCTCCTGGCGTGTCAGCCCCTCTCCCGAAGTGGCGGAGTAGCCTTCGTTGAAGATCAGGTACAAAACGGCGAGAACCGCCGGAAGCCGATCGGGAAGCGCGGCCTGATCGGGGACGACGTAGGGAATCTTTGCGTCGCGAATCTTGGCCTTGGCGCGCACCAGCCGCTGGGCCGCGGTCGCCTCGGGGAGCAGGAAGGCCCGGGCGATCTCGCCGGTTGCGAGACCTCCGAGGGTGCGCAGCGTCAGGACCACCTGCGCGTCACGATGCAGCGCCGGATGGCAGCAGGTGAAGATCAGCCGGAGCCGATCGTCGCCCAGCGGCTCGCCTGGCGATTCGAGCATGGCGATGATCTCCTCCTCGGAGCGGGAGATTGCCGCGCGCCCGCGCGGATCCGCCACCTTCCGGTCAGGAGAATCCTCCTCGCCCGGCCGCTCCCGAATCGCCTCGCCGCGCACCTTCCTGCGGCGCAGGAGATCGATGGCGCGATGCCGGGCGGCGGTGGTGATCCAGGCGGGAGGGTTGCCGGGGATCCCCTCCTGCGGCCAGCGCAAGAGCGCGGTCTGCAGGGCGTCCTGCAGCGCGTCCTCGGCCAGATCGAAATCGCCGGTGACGCGGATCAGGCCGGCCAGGATCCGGCCCGCCTCCTCGCGGAAGATCCGCTCGACGACCTGGCGGGGATGAATCACGCGGAGATCCAGGGAAGAAAAAAACGCCCCGCGGACCAGACGGCCGCGGGGCGCCGGATGCTACTTGCGGGCCAGGTCCATGGCGGCGACCATGACCTGCTTGCCGTCCTTGTATTCCAGCCACTCCGCCTGGATGTGGTTGGCGTCCTTGAACACCAGCGTGGCGTGGTGCATGTGCTCGTCGTTCTCCGATTTCATGTTGGTGCCGCCGTCGCAGTTGAAGACGAGCTTGGCGGGATCGGTCTGCTTCTCCGCCTTCATGCGCGGCTGGTTGCCAGCGACGCAGTAGTGGGTCAGCACCAGGTCGTCGCCGTCGAGATGATACAGCGTGATCATCTCGTGCGGCGTCCCGGCGAAGAGCACCTCCTCGACGGCGCTGCCGCCCGCGGTGACGCGGTAGGTCGAGACCACTTTGCCGGTCGGCTTGCCGTCTTTGCCGATCTCGACCCAGTCTCCCGCCAGCTTCTTGATCGGGTCCAGCTTGCTGGGCTCGGCCGTCTTGCCTGCCACCGCCGCCTTGGCGGCCTCCTCCGGCGATTTCCCCTGGGCCGGCTGCCCGGCGGCCAGCACGGCGGAAGCCGCGACAGCCAGCACGAGACCGGTCGGAAACAGTCCTTTCATGGCGTCCCTCCTCCTCGAAAAGGTTGATGGTTTATCCGCGGCGGTGCTATTCGCCGTCTTCCCAGACCGGCCGGACCTCGACGCTGCCCAGTCGGGCCGAGGGGATCTTGGCCGCCCACTTGATCGCCTCGTCCAGGTTCTTGACGTCGACGAGGTAGTACCCGCCAAGCTGCTCCTTGGTCTCTGCGAAGGGGCCGTCGGTGGTGAGTGTCTTGCCGTCCCGGACCCGGACCGTGGTGGCGGTGGCCGTCGGCCGCAGCCGGGCGGCGTCCTTGAAGGAGCCCGACTTGATCAGCTCCTCGGTAAAAGTGTTGTAATCGGTCATCAGCTTGCCGATTTCACCCTGCGACATCGTCCCGAACTTCGCCTCTTCGTCGTGGATCAGCAGCAGGTAGCGCATTCGATCACCTCCAGGGGGGTTGGCAGTCCGGGCGTCATGCCCGCTCCACGGGTACGACGCACGAGTCAGCGGATTTCGACAGGATCGACAGAGATTCTCTCATTTTTGCGAAGGGAAAAGGGAAGCGATCGGCTCTTCTGGAGGGGCGCGAAGCCGTGGGGACTACCCTGCGACCGCAGGGCCGGCGCCTGGCACGGGGAATGCTCCACTTCAAAGCCCGGAGGGCGAGACTTGCGTCTGAAGGACGGCAGTCTTGTTCGGAGTCGGCAAGACAGGCACGTAAATGCGATCTCGGCTTCGAACCATGCATCCGGGAGCGGGCAGATGCGCGCAAAAATTTCGGCGGGACGGGGATTGCCAGCCTTTTCTTTCCAACGCTTCCTCTCTGGATTTCTCCTCTGCCTCGTCTGGAGCTCTTTACCGGCCGCCGGCAGAGCCGGGGAGCAGGTCTCCGGATCGGAACGGCGCGCGCCCGGCTCCGTTGAAAAGGCAGGAGCCGAAACGGCCGCGGCTGGCGCCTGGGAATTCCAGGATCTGCAAGGCGGCCGGCACACGCTGACGGAGTTCCGGGGACGGGTCGTGCTCCTAGAATTCTGGGCGTCCTGGTGCATCCCCTGCCGAAAAGGATTTCCCTTTCTCGATGCCGTCCAGGCCAAGAACGCCGCCGCCGACCTCCAGGTCGTGGCGGTGACGCTGGAAACCGAAGACGACGCGGTTGCGGAATTCGTCGCGGGCTTTCCCGGAGTCCGGTTCCTGGTCGGGCGTGACCCGTCGGGGAAGGGGGGCGAAATGTTTGGCGTGGAGGCCATGCCTTCCGCCTTTCTCCTGGATCGCGATGGGAAGCTGCTCGGGCGAGTCGAAGGAGGAACCGAAGCGGCCCACCGGCAGATCGAGGCGGCCGTTGATGCCGCTTTGCGGAACGCTCCGAACGCCGGTCTGGCCATGGCGGCCTCGGGGCAAGACCCGGTGCCACGCAAGGGGACGGTGAAGGCCTGGGAGCGCGGGTATCTGGCCGATCCGATCATGAGCCTGGACGGCGACGTCCTGAAACGCTCCCTCAAGGAGCACATCTTCGCCAGCAAGGAGGGAGCGGCCGGGGACGGCGGCGTGGCGGGAGGCGGCTGTGGCTGCAATTAAGCCCGCGGCAGGAAAGGCGGGCCTCCTCGCAGGGGTGTCGGTCCTGGCGGGAACGATCGCCAGGGCCGATTCCAGCATCGATTTCAAATGCCTTTATTACGGCGAGAGCAACGACCGCACCCAGGTGATCGACCCCGGCCTCTATTACAAGCACTCCTGGGACAAAGCCGGCAGCCTCGGATTGCTCCTGGCCTACGATTCGATCTCGGGAGCGTCGCCCACCGGCGAGATTCCCACGCTCGACGCCACCGCCTCCGCTTCCTCCGCCGGCACCATCCCGAAAGCGGAGTACACCGACACGCGCAAGGCGCTCGGAGCGAGCTACGACTGGCGCTGGGGATCGCATCTGCCGTCGGTCAGCCTCAGCTATTCGAAGGAGTCCGACTACCTCTCGCGCGGCATCTCGCTCGTCGACTCCTGGGAGCTGTTCAACAAGCGCTCGACGCTGCATTTCGGATGGGGACGCACCTGGGACGACATCGATCCCGTCAACATGAACGAGAGCTTCAAGAAGGACTCCGATTCCTGGTCCCTCGGGTGGACCCAGGTCCTCGGCTCCCGCGATCTCCTGGACCTCTCCTTCAGCCTGACGCGACTGAGCGGCTACCTGACGGACCCATACAAGCTGGTGACCGTCGGCACGACCAGCCTGCCGGAGGTCCGCCCCGATACCCGCGATCGCAAGGCGGCGATCCTCAAGCTCGGCCACTATTTCGAAAGCCGCGGGGCGCTGAGAATGACCTACCGCTACTACTGGGACGACTGGAAGATCGACGCCCACACGCTCGGCCTGGAATTCGACCAGCGGATCGGCAAGAAGCTCATCCTGTCCCCACAGCTGCGCCTCTACCGGCAGGGCGCCGCCTCATTCTTCGCCTACGAGTTCGCCGCGCCGCAGCCGGCGATGTCGAGCGATTACCGCCTGAGCTCCTTCTGGAGCTGGCTGGTGGGACTCGGTTTCTCCACCGACATCGGCCGAGGGGCCTCCTTCAACCTGGGCTTCACCTACCAGGAGCAGCTCGGATTGGACCGGGTCGAGCCCCGGCCCGCTGCCGTCGTGCCGCTCACCGCCAGGTCGGCGGCCCTCCTCTTCGAAGAGGGGGACGGCGAAGGAGAGGGGTCGCCAGGGAGCGTCTCTCCGGCGGATCTGAAGGTGGTCACGGCGACGCTCGGCTTCTCCTTCAAGTTCTGACGAGCAGACCATGGAAGCAGAACCCCTCTCCTGCGTGGCCGATGGCCAGGGCGGAAGCGCGCAACGCTCCGGCCGCACTCTCTACAACAAACGCTTCCGGGTCATGGGCGGGTGGGGACTGGTCCGCTTCGTGGCGGATTGCTCCATCGCCGAGGCCGAGACGATCGCCCGGCGGTCCATCGACGAAGCGGAGCGGATCGAGCGCAAGTATTCCCGCTTTCTCCCCGGCAGTGTCGTCTCCCGCATCAACCGCGACGCCGGCCGCACCCCCGTGGCGGTCGATCAGGAGACCGTAGGTCTCGTAGAGGAATCGCTCGACCTCGCGGAGCGCACGGAGGGAGCTTTCTCGCCCGCGGTCGGCGCGCTGCGCCGGGTCTGGAACTTCCGCGCCGGAAAGGTGCCGGCCTCCGAAGAGGTGGCGTCGCTGGTGCCGCTCCTCGACTGGCGCCTCGTAACGCTGCGCCACGGCACCGTCTTCCTGCGCCGGGAAGGAATGGAGATGGATCTCGGAGGTGTCGGGAAGGAATACGCGGCCGACCGGGTCGCCGCGCGGCTCGAGGACCTCGGAGTCGAATCGGCCGTCGTGAACCTGGCGGGAGATCTGCGCACCGTGGGGTCGCGGGGAGACGGGCGGCCCTGGAAGATTGGCGTCCAGGACCCGCGCCACCAGGATCGGTGCCGCTTTGCGATGCGCGCGATGGGGGGGCGGGTGTCGCCTCCTCCGGAGACTACGAGCGTTTCTTCATGGCCGGTGGCGTGCGCTACCATCACCTCTTCGACGCCAGGACGGGATGGCCCGCCCGGGGCGTTGCTTCCGTCACGACGATCGCCCCCACCGCTTTCGAGGCAGGGCTCGCGTCGACCGCGGCCTTTCTCCTGGGCGAGCGGCGGGGCATCCAGTTTCTGGAGCATGCGCCCGGAATCGAAGGCGTCCTCATCACCGAGGAGGGGAGCCTGCTCGCCACCTCCGGGATGGATCGCCACGCCGACCTCCCCGGCTCGATGTTCGCCTCCTACCCGATGCTGTGAGCACGAGCCGCCCTGGCGGGCGGCGGTCAGCGGGCCGGGTCGGGACCGGGGATGCCCACCGCGGAGGGGGTCGCGGGGGCGGGATCGTAGGCGAGGTTGGGGGCGAGCCAGCGCTCCGCCTCCTCCAGGGGCATCCTCTTGCGGGCGGCGTAGACGGCCACCTGGTCGCGGCCGATCTTGCCGACGGAGAAGTAGCGCGACTCGGGGTGGGCGAAGTACCAGCCGCAAACCGAGGCGGCCGGATCCATGGCGAAGCTCTCGGTGAGGCGGATCCCGGCGGCGGTCTCGGCGTCGAGCAGCTTCCACAGAGTCCGCTTCTCCGAATGATCGGGGCAGGCGGGATATCCGGGCGCCGGGCGGATGCCGCGGTAGGATTCCCGGATCAGATCCTCCCTGGAGAGGCTCTCCTCTCTCCCATAGCCCCACTCGCGGCGCGCCTGCTCGTGCAGCTTCTCGGCGAAGGCTTCGGCCAGCCGGTCGGTCAGGGCGCGGGCGAGGATGGCGTTGTAGTCGTCGTGCTCCTGCTCGAAGCGCCGGACCAGCTCCGTCAGGCCGATCCCGGCGGTCACGGCGAAGGCCCCAAGGTAATCCGGACGCCGCGTCTCGAGCGGCGCGATGAAATCGGCCAGACAGAGGCGCGGCCGCCCGTCGGCTCCGGGAAGCTGCTGGCGGAGCATGCAGGCGCGCGCCGCCTCCTGCCGCCTGGCCTCGTCCGTAAAGATCACGATGTCGTCGCCGTCGGCGTTGGCGGGGAAGAAGCCGTAGACGCCGCGCGCCAGGACGTGGCGTTCGTGCACCAGGCGCTCGAGGAGCTCCTGTCCGGAGCGGAACAGATCGCGCGCCGCCTCCCCCTGTGCCGGATGATCGAGGATCGCCGGGTAGGTCCCCTTCAGCTCCCAGACGTGGAAGAAGGGGGTCCAGTCGATGTAATCGACGAGATCCGCGAGAGGGACGTCCTTGAGGACACGGGTCCCGGTGAAGGCGGGGCGATCGATCGCCTGGCTCCAGTCGGGGGAAAGCCGCCGGCGCCGCGCCTCCTCGTAAGGGAGGATCTCCTTCGCCGCCGCCGATTCGTAGCGCTCCCGATCGGTTTGCTGCTCGGCGCGCACGCGCGTCAGGAAGCTCTTGCCGCGCTCGGATCCGATGAGCTGTCCCACCACGTCCACCGCCTTGGAGGCGTCGAGAACGTGCACCGTCGGCCCCGCGTAGGCGGGGGCGATCTTGATCGACGTGTGCTTGCGGCTGGTGGTCGCCCCGCCGATCAGCAGCGGCAGGCCCATCTTGCGGCGCTGCATCTCGGAGGCGACGTGGACCATCTCGTCCAGCGACGGCGTGATCAGGCCGCTCAGTCCGATCAGGTCCGCCTTCTTCTCCTCGGCGGTGCGCAGGATCACCTCGGCCGGGACCATGACCCCCAGATCGATGATCTCGTAGCTGTTGCAGGCGAGCACCACGCCGACGATGTTCTTGCCGATGTCGTGCACGTCCCCCTTCACGGTGGCCATCACGATGCGGGCCCGGGCTCCCTGCTCCGCCGAGGCACCCTTCGCCGCCTCCATGAGCGGCTCCAGGATCGCCACCGCCTTCTTCATGACGCGCGCGCTCTTCACCACCTGCGGCAGGAACATCTTCCCCGCGCCGAAGAGATCCCCGACCACGTTCATCCCCGACATCAGGGGGCCCTCGATGATGGCCAGAGGCGTGGGATAGTGGGCGAGCGCCTCGGCGACGTCAGCGTCGATGTGCTCCGTGATCCCCTGGATCAGGGCGTGCTCCAGGCGCTTCTCAAGCGGCAGCTTCCTCCAGGCCTCGTCCCTCTCGCGCACTTTGCCGCCGCTTTCGAGGGTGCGGGCGAATTCCACCAGCCGCTCGGTGGCGTCGGGACGCCGGTTGAGCAGGACGTCCTCCACGTGCTCCTTCAGGTCGGGAGGGATCTCGTCGTAGACCTCGAGCTGTCCGGCGTTGACGATCCCCATGTCCATGCCGGCGCGGATGGCGTGATACAGGAAGGCGGCGTGCATGGCGTCGCGCACCTTGTCGTTGCCGCGGAACGAGAAGGAAAGATTGCTGACGCCGCCGCTGATCTTGGCGCGCGGGAAGCGCCGGCGCAGCTCCCGGGCGGCTTCGAGGTAGGTGAGCGCATAGTCGTTGTGCTCCTCCATGCCGGTGGCGATCGCCAGGATGTTGGGGTCGAGGATGACATCCGACGGATCGAAGCCGACCTCCTCGGTCAGAATCCGGTAGGCACGCGACAGGATGGCGACGCGGCGGTCGGTCGCCACCGCCTGCCCTTCCTCGTCGAAGGCCATCACCACGACGGCGGCGCCGTAGCGCCGGATCAGGCGCGCCTGCTTCTTGAAGGCCTCCTCCCCCTCCTTGAGGCTGATGGAGTTGACCACCCCTTTTCCCTGCAGGCACTTCAGCCCTGCTTCGATGACCGAGAACTTGGAGCTGTCGACCATGATCGGCAGCCGTGCAATCTCCGGCTCGGAGCCGATGAGATGCAGGAACTCGCTCATCGCCTTCTCCGAGTCGATGAGCCCCTCGTCCATGTTGACGTCGAGAAGGTTGGCGCCCCCTTCCACCTGCTGGCGGGCCACCTCCAGCGCCTCCTCCATCTTGTTGTCCTTGATCAGGCGGGCGAAGCGGCGCGAGCCGGTGAGGTTGGTGCGCTCCCCGACCAGGATGAAATTCGAGTCGGGGCGGATGGTGAGGGGATCCAGCCCGCTCAGGCGGGTGAAGGCCTCGGGGACCGAGCGCGGGTGCGGCGGCAGCCCCTCCATCGCTCCGGCGATGGCGCGGATGTGCTCGGGCGTGGTGCCGCAGCATCCGCCGACAATGTTCATCCACCCCGCTTCGGCGAAGCCGCGCAGGATGCCGGCCATCTGCTCCGGCGACTGGTCGTAGCCGCCCAGCTCGTTGGGGAGACCGGCGTTGGGGTAGCAATGGATCCAGAGCGGCGACAACCGGGCCAGCTCCTCCACGTGCGGGCGCAGCTCGGCCGCGCCGAGAGCGCAATTCAGCCCGACGCCGAAGAGATCGGCGTGCGCGATTGAGATCCAGGCGGCCTCGAGCGTCTGGCCCGAAAGGGTCCGCCCGCTGGCGTCGGTGATGGTCAGCGAGGCGAGGACCGGCACCTTGCGTCCCCCCTCGTCGAAGGCGCGCTGAATGGCGAACAACGCCGCCTTCAGGTTGAGGGTGTCGAAGGTCGTTTCCGGCAGGAGCAGATCCACGCCTCCCGCCAGGAGCCCGCGCGCCTGCTCGAAATAGGCCCGCTCGAGATCGTCGAAGCTCACCGCGCGGAAGCCGGGACGGTTGACGTCGGGGGAGAGCGACGCGGTGCGATTGGTCGGTCCCATCGACCCGGCGACGAAGCGCGGCCGCCGGGGATCCTTGGCCGTGAACGCGTCGGCGCTGCGGCGGGCGATCTCCGCGGCTGCCTTGTTGATGTCGAAAACCTGGCTCTCCAGCCCGTAGTCGGCGAGCGAGATGGCGGTGGCGTTGAAGGTGTTGGTCTCGAGGATGTCCGCCCCTGCCTCCAGGTAACGATGGTGAATGGCCTCGATGATTCTCGGCTGGGTCAGGCAGAGGAGATCGTTGCAACCTTTCAGGTCCCTGGGATGGTCCTTGAAAGCCTGTCCGCGGAAGCCCGCCTCGTCCAGGCGCTCCGCCTGGATCATGGTCCCCATGGCGCCGTCGAGAATCAGAATCCTCTGACGCAAAAGGGCTTCGAGCTGCTCGCGTTTCGACAAGGGCACTCCCGGATGATCATCGCCCGGCGGTAGCCCCATAGAATAGCCTGTAAGCGCGCTCCGGCGCACCCTGCCCCGCAGTTTTCGGTCCGCGGCACCGCCGCCCCGGTCTTTTGCGGTACACTGAGCCTCCCTTTTCGCTGCGCAGAATTCCCAGGCGCCCGATCGAGTGAAAAGCCATGAGCCTGACCCCAGGATCCCGTCTCGGACCCTACGAGATCGTCGCGCCTCTGGGCGCCGGCGGGATGGGCGAGGTCTACCGCGCCAAGGACACCCGGCTGGATCGTGAAGTCGCCGTCAAGGTCCTTCCGGAAGGCTTCGCGGCCAACGACCAGTTCCGGGCCCGCTTCGAGCGCGAAGCAAAGAGCATCTCCTCGCTGAACCATCCCAACATCTGCACGCTTCACGACATCGGCCAGCAGGACGGGTTGATGTTCCTGGTGATGGAGCGGATCGAAGGGGAGTCGCTGGCCGATCGGCTCGCCAAGGGGCCGCTGCCCCTGGAGCAGGTGCTGCGCACCGGCGCCGAGATCGCCTCGGGCCTGGACGCCGCCCATCGCCGCGGCATCGTCCACCGGGACCTCAAGCCGGGCAACGTGATGCTGACCCGCACCGGGGCCAAGATCCTCGATTTCGGCCTGGCCAAGACGGGGAACGAAGCGCCCCCCCCGGTGGACGGCCTGACCAGCCTTCCAACGGAGCAGCGACCGCTCACGCAGGAAGGGACGATCCTGGGGACCTTCCAGTACATGTCGCCGGAGCAGCTCGAGGGGGAGGAGGTCGACGCCCGCAGCGACCTGTTCGCCCTTGGCGCCGTGCTCTACGAGATGGCGACCGGCAAGCGGGCCTTCGTGGGGAAGAACAAGACCAGCCTGATCGCGGCCATCGTCTCCAGCCAGCCGCCTCCCATCTCGTCGGTCCAGCCGGTGGCGCCGCCGGCGCTGGACCACGTCGTCCGCAAATGTCTCGAAAAGGACCCCGAGGACCGCTGGCAGTCGGCGCACGACGTGGCGTCGCAGCTGCGCTGGATTTCCGAAGCCGGATCGCTATCCGGCGTCCCCGCGCCGCAGGTGTCGAAGCGAAAGAATCGGGAGAGGTTGGCCTGGGCGATTGCCGGAGCCGCGGCGGCATCTGCCCTGGCGGTCCTGGCACTGCACCTGCTCGAGCCGAAGCAGGAGATCCGCCCGCTGGTGGCCGCGATCGCGCCGCCCGAGAAGCTCGCCTTCGATCTGTCCTGGAAAGATGCGGGGACGCTGACCCTATCGCCTGATGGCAGGCTCCTCACCTTCATGGCGAAAGGAGAAGACGGAAAGCGCGCTCTCTACGTGCGGTCCCTCGAGACGGGAGAGGCCCGAGCCATTCCCGGGACCGACGATGCCCTCTATCCTTTCTGGTCCCCCGACAGCCGCTTCCTGGCCTTCTTCGCCGGCGGCAAGCTGATGAAGGCCGACGTCCAGGGTGGCCCGCCGCTGGCGCTGTGCGAGGTGGGAACGAACCCTCGGCGCGGCTCCTGGAGCCGGGATGACGTGATCGTCTTCTCGCGCAACTCTCTTGGCGGGCTCTTCCGGATTCCGGCTTCGGGCGGGGAGGCGACCCCCCTGACCCAGCTGGACAAGGCCAAGGCCGAGACCACGCACCGCTGGCCCTGCTTCCTGCCGGACGGCCGCCACTTCCTTTACATGGCGGCGACCCATGCCGCCGGCATCGAAAACCCGGCGAACGCCGTCTATCTGGCCGACCTGGGGTCGGGACAAGCGAAGCTCCTGTTCCACGCGCGCACAAACGTCGAATATGCCGCCGGTCACCTCCTCTACGTCCGGGATCACATTCTCCTGGCGCAGCCCTTCGACGAGCGCAAGCTCGAGCTCTCGGGGAATCCGGTGCCCGTGGCGGAGAGGATCCAGTACGACCCCGATTTCTATCATGCCGGGTTCGCCGTGTCGTCGCATGGCGAGCTGGTGTATCTCTCCAGCGAGGGGGACAAAGGAGTGGTCGCCGAATGGGTGGATCGCCAGGGAAAGAGCCAGGGTCCGGTGCGCGGCTTTCCCCCGAAGGGCAACATCGGGCTGGGAACGTCGCTCTCGCCCGACGGCAACACCCTGGCCGTCTCGCTGAGCGACCCCGCGACGGGACGCACCGACATCTGGATGGTAGACCTCAAGCGCGGCGCTTCCACCCGGCTGACGTTCGGCGGCGGGGACGAGAACGGTCCCTGCTGGTCTCCCGACGGCAAGAGGATTCTCTATGGACGCCTGGACGGATCCTTCCTGAACCTTTTCAGCCGGGCGGTCGACGGGCAGGGCGGCGAGCAAGAGGTGTTCAAGTCGGAGAGCCACAAGATGCCCTGGGACTGGTCGAGGGACGGCCGCTTCGTCGCGGTGAACGTCGTCGATCCTACGACGAAGCCGCAGAACGACATCTGGATCCTGAGGATGGACGGCAGCGGCAAGATGGAGCCGTATCTGGCCACGCCGTTCGCCGAGGTATCGCCGAAGTTCTCCCCCGACGGGCGCTGGATCGCCTACTGGGGCAACGAGACGGGGACCGACGCCCTGTACATCGCGTCCTTTCCCAAGCCGGTGACCAAGTACCAGATCGCCAGCAGCTTCGGGGGCCCCCCGCGGGTCGCGTGGGAATCCGGCGGACGGGAGATCTTCTACGTCGCCGGTGACGGGACGATGAGCGCCGTGGAGGTTACGCCGCGCGGAGAAGGGCTGGACCTCGGCGCTCCCCGAAGTCTCTTCAAGGTCTCCGCGCTCTCGTTCTGGGTCCCGGATCACGAAGGGAAGCGCTTCATCCTGGGGCATAACTCCTCGGGCGAGACCTCCTCCATCACCCTGATCACCGACTGGACCAGGAGGCTGCGACGGTGAGGGTGGCCCCGCAAGCCCATCGAATACAGGCCTGGGCCCCGCGATGAGCCTCGAGCCGCGCACGCTGCTCTCCCATTACCGACTCGTCGAGAAGATTGGCGAAGGAGGGATGGGAGTTGTCTGGAAGGCGACCGACACGAGTCTGGATCGATCGGTCGCCATCAAGATTCTTCCCGAGATCTTCTCCGAGGACCCGGAGCGACTGGCGCGCTTCGAGCGCGAGGCGAAGCTCCTCGCCTCGCTCAACCACCCCAACATCGCCACGATCCACGGCCTGCACCACGAGCAGGGAATCCACTTCCTGGCGATGGAGCTGGTGGAGGGAGAGGATCTCGCGGCGCGCCTGAAGCGCGGTGCCGTGCCGCCCGAAGATGCCTTCGAGATCTCTTTGCAGGTCGCCGCGGCGCTGGAGGCGGCGCATGAAGCGGGCGTGATTCATCGCGACCTGAAGCCGGCGAACATCCAGATCACTCCCGAAGGAAAGGTGAAGGTCCTCGATTTCGGCCTGGCGAAAGCACTCGCGGGGGAGGACCCGGTGTCGGGGGCCCAGTCGCTGTCGCCCACGATCACCTCGCTGGGGACGCGCGCCGGAATGATCCTGGGAACCGCGGGCTACATGAGCCCCGAGCAGGCCCGCGGAAGGGCGGTGGACCGGCGCGCCGACATCTGGGCCTTCGGCTGCGTCCTGTACGAGATGCTCACGGGCGAATCGGCCTTTGTCGGCGAGACCGTCTCCGACACGCTCGCCTCGATCCTGAAATCGGAGCCCGACTGGACGAAACTCGAGAAGCGTGCGCCTGCGTCCGCGCTCCGCCTGATCCGCTCCTGCCTGCAGAAAGACCCACGCCGGCGGCTGCAGGCGATTGGCGATGCGCGCATCGGCCTCGAGGAGATCCAGGCCGGGAAGCACGAGCCGTCATCCACCCAGCCGATCTCCGCGGACGCGCCGCACCCTCATCCACTGGTCCGGGCTCTGCCGTGGGCCGTCGCCGCCGCGGCCGTCGCGGCCGCGCTGTGGGCGCTGACCCGCCCACCAGCACCCTCGGCACCCCAGCTAGCCTCCAGCCGCCTCAACATCGATCTCTCCACTCCCAACCGGCTCCTCACCGAGCTGGGCTCGGCCATCGTCCTGTCTCCGGACGGCAGGCAGATCGCCTATGTCGCCGACACCGACAACGGCCGCCAGCTCTTCCTCCGGCGCCTGGATCAGCTCACCAGCAGCCCGCTGGCGGGGACCAACGAGGCCTACGGCCCCTTCTTCTCGCCGGACGGCACCTGGATCGGCTATTTCGCAGGGAGCAAGCTGCAGAAGGTGCAGGTCTCGGGGGGCATTCCGATGAACCTCGCCGACGTCTCCTCCAGCGGCCAGGCGCGCGGCGGAACCTGGGGCCGGGGCGTGATCGTCTTCGCCCATCACTTCGAGGCGGGGCTGTCGCGCATCTCGGAGTCGGGAGGCAAGGCCGAGCCTCTCACCACCCCCGATCCGGCCCGCAAAGAGCGATCGCATCGCTGGCCGTCGTTCCTGCCCGATGGCCGGCATGTCCTGTTCGCGGTGCAGGGAGGAGGAAAGCGCTACGACGACGGTGAGATCGACGTCGTCTCGGTCGACACGGGAGAGCGCAAGAAGATCTATGAAGGAGGGGCCTATCCCCGCTACGCCGCCAGCGGTCACCTGCTGTTCGTCAAGAACGAGACGCTGTTCGCCGTCCCCTTCGACGCCGATCGGCTGGAGGTCACCGGCTCCCCGCGGGCGGTGATCGACTACCTCGCCTCCTCCGCCGGCGACCAGGAGGCGGCCGACGGCAGCGCCCAGTACGACGTCGCACCGAGTGGGACGCTCGTCTACCGCAGCACGGCGCTTGGCCAGAACGCCCTGCGCAGCTCCTTGTCGATGATGTGGGTCGACCTCAAGGGAGCCGCCACGCCGGTCACGCCCGAGAAGCGTGCCTACTACACTCCCGCGGTCTCCCCCGACGGCAGGCGCATCGCCGTCTCGATCGAGGGGGCGACGGGATTGGACCTCTGGGTCTACGAAATCGCGCGGGGCGCGTTTTCGCGCCTGACCTTCAAGGGAACCAATTCCTATCCCCTGTGGAGCCCCGATGGAAAGAAGATTGCCTTCAGCTCTCTGACCGGAGGGTCAGTCCCCAACATCGTCATCAAGCGATCCGACGGCGTCGGGGAGGCGGAGAAGCTGCATGAGTCCGCGAACGCCCAGGTCCCCTCCTCATGGAGTCCCGACGGCAAGACACTGGCTTACCTGGAGCGCTTCCCGGAGACGCGCTGGGACATCATGACGATAAATCCCGGAAACGGGTCGCCGCCCGCGCCGTTCCTGCAGTCCAAGGACATCGAGGCCTTTCCCGCCTTCTCGCCGGACGGACGGTGGCTGGCCTACGCGTCGGACGAGACGGGGCAATTCGAAATCTACGTCACCGCCTATCCCGGTCCGGGTGGCAAGTGGCAGGTCTCCACCGACGGCGGACAGTTCCCGCGCTGGACTTCGTCCGGCGAGCTGTTCTACCTCAAGGGAGAGCGGTTCTTCGAGGTGCGATATTCGGCGACGGGCGAATCGTTCCAGGCCGAGAAGCCGCGCGAGCTGTTCCGGTACGCCCTGGGACAGCAGCAATTCGCCCCCAACTACGATGCCGCGCCCGACGGCAAGCGCTTCCTGATCTTCTCGTCCGAGGGAGAGGAGGCGCGCATGGCGCTGACGCACGCGGTCCTGGCTTTCGACTGGCTCTCCGACCTGAAGAAGGATTTCAGCGGAGAGCAGGAGCGAAAGCCATGACCAGCATTCCACGCGAAATCGGGGAAGCGCGCGCATGCCCCTGAAGAGCGGTCAGCAGGTCTCGCACTACCGCCTCCTGGAGAAGATCGGCGAAGGGGGCATGGGCGTGGTCTGGAAGGCCACCGACACGACGCTCGATCGGTCGGTGGCAATCAAGATTCTCCCGGAAATCTTCTCCGAAGATCCCGAGCGGCTCGCCCGTTTCGAGCGCGAGGCGAAGATCCTCGCCTCGCTCAACCATCCCAACATCGCCACCATCCATGGACTGCACCACGCCGACGGAATGCATTTCCTGGCCATGGAGATGGTGGAGGGAGAGGACCTGGCCTCCCGCCTGCAGCGCGGGGCGCTCGGCGTGGACGAGGCGCTGGAGCTCGCGCTGCAGATTGCCGCGGCGCTGGAGGCGGCGCACGAGGCGGGAGTGATTCACCGCGACCTGAAGCCGGCCAACATCCAGGTGACCCGCGAGAACCAGGTCAAGGTCCTCGATTTCGGCCTGGCGAAGGCAATGACGGGAGAAAGCAAGGTCTCCGGCAGCCCGTCGCTCTCGCCGACGATCACCTCCCTGGGGACGCAGGCGGGCATGATCCTGGGAACGGCCAGCACCATGAGCCCGGAGCAGGCGCGCGGCAAGCCGGTGGACCGGCGCGCCGACATCTGGGCCTTCGGCTGCGTCCTCTACGAGATGCTGACCGGCCGGCAGGCCTTCGGCGGTGAGACCATCTCCGACACGCTCGCCGCCGTGCTGCGCGGCGAGCCGGACTGGACGGCGCTGCCTTCGGGAACCCCGCCGCGCCTGCGGCGCCTGCTACGTCGCTGCCTGGTCAAGGATCCGCGCAAGCGACTGCAGTCGATCGGCGATGCGCGACTCCTGCTGGAAGAGATCCGCGACGGCGTCGACAAGGAAACCCCGGTCGTGCCGACCGCGGCGGTCCGGCAGCCGCGCGGCGCGCTGGTTGCCTGGGTGGCGGCGGGAGTCTTGGCGGCGGCCCTGGCCGCGACCTGGCTGCTGCGTCCGGCCGCGGAGTCGGCCGCACAGGTACCCGGCCTGGTGCGCATCAGGATGGCCACGGCGAAGCCCGGGGTATCGGAGCTCATGTCCGATTTCGGGGCGAGCACGGTTCTGTCGCCGGACGGACGCACGCTGGTGTTCGCAGCCCAAGAGGAGCGCGACCGCTACCTCTACGTCCGCCGGCTCGATCGGCCCGAGGCGGTCCGGCTGTCGGGGACGGAAGGGGGCGCGTCTCCTTTCTTCTCTCCCGATGGCCGCTGGATCGGCTTTCTCGGGAAACAGCGGATCATGAAGGTCGGTGCCCAGGGAGGCGCGCCGGTGCGGATCGCGGAATTGAAGGCCGAGGGGGGGC
>DASTZC010000172.1 GCA_035764505.1 Candidatus Polarisedimenticolia bacterium | reverse complement strand
CAGGGCGCGGTTGAAGTAGCCGGCCGCGCGGGCCCGCAGCGCCTGCACGTCGTCGGGGCGGAGCGCGAGGATCCTGTCGGAGAGCTCGAGGAGCTTCGCGGGGTCGGTGCCCGCCCGGCCCAGCTGAACCACCATATCCTGCACCGTGGCGTCGGTCAGCCGCCGATGCTGCTCCAGGTTCCGGTAGAGGAGCCATCCTCCCAGGGGAAGCAGGACGAGCAGCACCGCCGCAAGGACCGCGTGCATCGGCTTGCGCCGGACGAGCCGGGCGAGACGATAGGTACGGCTGGGGGGACGCGCCAGGACCGGCTCCCGGTCGAGATGGCGCCGCAGGTCCTCCGCCAATGCGGCGGCCGACGCATAGCGCCGCGCCGGCTCCTTCTCCATCGCCTTCATCGTGATCCAGTCGAGATCGCCCCGCAGGTCTCGCGCGACAGCGGCCGGCTGCGGCTTCCGGCCCTCCGGCTCGTTCCGGCTCGAGCTCCCCTCGAGGACGCGCGAGCTGGGCTTCGGCGGATCCGATTCCCGGATGACCCGCTGCAGCTCGCCATAGCCGCGGGCCGCCAGGGACTCCATGTCGAAGGGGAGTAGACCCGTGAGGAGCTGGTAGAGCGACACTCCGAGCGCGTAGACATCCGTCCTCGGGGTCGGAGCGACGTCGGCTCCCGGGGAGATCTGCTCCGGGCTCATGTAGGCGGGGGTGCCCAGGATCTGGCCGAGGCGCGTGGAGAGGGTCTTGTCGGTGAGCTTCAGCTCCGGCGCTTTGGCGAGGCCGAAATCGATCAGCTTGGGAGCCGGCCGGCCGTCCACTTCTCCGATGAGGATGTTGGACGGTTTCACGTCGCGATGGAGGATGCCGCGCCGGTGCGCATGATGCAGCGCCTCGCACACCGGGATGAAAAGCTCCAGACGCGCCCGCGTGCCCAGCGCCCGGCGCTCGCAATACTCGAGGAGCGGGAGTCCCTCGACGTATTCCATGACGAAGTAGGGCCAGCCCCCCTCCGACATTCCCGCTTCGAAGATCCGGGCGATGTTGGGATGATCGAGCATCGCCAGGGCCTGGCGCTCCGCTTCGAAGCGGGCCAGGAGATCGCGTGAGTCCATTTCCGGCTGGATCAGCTTGAGCGCGACATGGCGTCGGACCGGCTTCTCCTGCTCCGCCAGATAGACGATCCCCATGCCTCCCTTGCCCAGAACTCTCACGATGCGATAGGCGCCGATGCGCTCCGGATGAGCCTCGACGAGGCTTCTTCGGACCGGACCCGCCGTGGCCATCTCCGTGGGGGAGAGAGCCTGGGTGCCCGGCACAGGTGCTTCTCCGCGAGATGCGGGCGGTCCTTTGGCCGTCTGGTCGCGTGGATCTGGATCGCCCGGAAGATTGTCTTTCAGGCTCGTCATTCTCGATGTTCCCGGAGAGGGCAGGGACTTCAGTCTTCAGCCGGGGAGCTTGCAATGGGGATCAGCTTACCCCAGGTGCCAGGGGCTGCGCACCACGACCTGGGTCGACCGGAGGAATCGGAAGGCAATCCGTGAAAGCGGCCGGGTCGCGGCACTCCCCTGGGCGAGGACGAACCAAGACGCCCGTGGCAGCACGGGCCAACCAGGAAAGGAAAATGCCATGGACCCCCGGAACCGAATCGTCGTCATCCTGCGCTCCAGCCGGAACCTTCTCGCAGCCGTTGTGCTCCTGGCGGTACCGATCCTGTCGGCCGCTCCTGCCCAGGCGCTCAGCTGGACCAATGTGTGGTGCGCCGCCGGCGCCGAGTGCCCGAAGGTCGGCGTTCCGACCGGGCCGTGCACCTGCGGCTTCTGGAAGGACTCCCCCGCGAGCGAGACGGCGAACAGCGAGACAGTCTTCGTTTTCGTGAAATCGACCGCCGCCAACCCCGCGACCGATGAGACGGCCATGTGGAAAGCGACGTTCCCGGCCGCCGACTACTCGGCCTACGACCGGTTCCGGGTCCGCGCCGGGGTCAACGACTACGGAGGGCTTGAGGTGATCCTCTACAAGAACACCGGGGGGGCTGCTTTCAACAACTGCGAGGACAACAAGCTGATGTTCCCTGACATCCTGGCCATCGCATCCTGGGCCTCCGGCGGAGCATTCGTCGATGACAGCGTCCTGTCGCGGCAGGACATCAACCCCATCGTGATCGCCTCCGGCGACTCCCTCGGGGTCTGCATCCGCATCACCGACAATCCGGACACCGCGGCGCCGGCGTCCCAGCGCAGCTCGGCCCAGGCCTGTGCGGCCGGCACACCGGGCAGGCGCGTGCCCGCCGCGACCGGCTCGTCCGCGACGGGGCAGGGCGTCCCGGTGCAGGTGAGGAACGCATCGCGATAGCGCGCGTCGACGTACGTATAGGCGACTCGGAGCCGCCAGTGCTCC
>DASTZC010000171.1 GCA_035764505.1 Candidatus Polarisedimenticolia bacterium | reverse complement strand
GATCCGATCCTTTCCTGGCGATCATCTCCCGCGCCAGCTGCGCCGCCTCATCGGTACTCTCATTGGGCTTCGTGCCGGGAACACCGGCGAGCGCATAGAGATACCAGGCCTTCACTTGCGGCTCGTTGGCCACGGCAGGAGGAAGCTGCTTCCAGGCCGAGACGGCTTCCCTGAAATCTCTCTGGAGCGCCTTGCCCCTCACCGTCCGGTAGGCACCCCGCAACGCGCTGGCATGCCGCCAGCTCTTCATCTGCCGGATGGCGGGCACGCCCGCCGCCGCGACCAGGATGACGGCCACGCCCAGGACGAGCATTCGCCGGAAAGAAAGGCTTCCAATTCTCATGGGGACCTTCAAGTCAGTCGAGTCTACCCCCCTTCCCCGGAAGGCGGCAATCCCCTTTCGCAATTTGCCTTCGGATGGCACTCGAGGACCGAAGCCACGGTCGCTAGATCACCTGAGGGAGATGCGGCAGCAGCTCGTGTCCCAGCGCTGCTGACTTTTCCCCGCGGTTCTGCCGAAAAGCTCCTTGACGGCCAGTGATTCCGCGCGTATTAGGAAATCAATAGACGTCGGTTCGGCGCGTCCGCAGGGGGTGCAATGCGTGGGCTCAGGTTCCTCATCCTTCTCTCCTTGCTTGCCGTTCTCATCGGCGGAAGCTCGCTGCCCGCCGCCTCGCGCCGGTCGGCTCAGGCCTCCGCCAGCTCCTATTTTCCGCTGCGGGTTGGGAACTACTGGATATATCAGGGACCAACAACGGTAACCGTCACCGAACAGGTCGCCGGTCCCGACGGCCTCTCCTACTTCGCCGTCAACAACTTTCTCGACCAGCACACCCGGTACCTCCGGGTGGATCGAGCCGGCCGGGTGTACGAGCTCGATCGTGAGAGCGGAGCAACGTCCGTCCTGTACCTTCTGGGAGCGCCCGTAGGGACCGAGTGGACCTATCAGCCGGTGGAATATGGGAGGCAGTTTTGCCTTCCTACGACAGCCCGCCTGCTCAGCCGGACCGAAACCGTCCATGGGCCGGCCGGCGAATTCCATGACGTGGTGCAGATCGGCTTCGCTTCCGTGTGTGCGGACGGCGGACTTTCCGTCGAGTATTTCGCACCCGGCGTCGGCCTTATAAAGAGGACCATGCAAAGCATCGAAGGGCCAAGGTCTGCGGAGTTGGTGGCCACGAATCTGGGGCCATCGAGCCGGAATCTCATGACCTCGCTGACCCTGGACCGTACCGTCTACATCCAGGATGTCATGCCGATTCTGGACCCTCAGCACCTCTCCTCCCTCGACGCGCAGTTCTTCCTGCGCAATCGGGATGCAGAGGTCAACTTCGTCTTTCAGGGATGCAAGAGCGCCACGTTCCGGGTGATCGGCGCCGACGGGAAGGAGTGGATCCAAAAGCGGGGAGACGATGGCGGATGCTGCTCGTGCGCCTCGCCCGTCAACTTCACCCTCCAGGGCGACAACCTCTTGTTCCGGGTGCGCATCCCGCTCGTCCTGGAGGACGGCACCCCGCTGCCGGGAGGGACCTACGCGCTGGAAGCGACCCTCGATGACCTGAGCCTGCCCGACATGCTCCGCCCGTCGGCGCGGATCCCGTTCACCGTGATCCTGATCCAGTAGTCTCGCGTCTCAGGATTGCGCGACCCGGCCGGGGATATCCTCGGCGCGCTGGCTGGCGCGAAACTCGATAATGCGTGCCTCGGCGAGCCCGTGACTGCAGAACGGATCCTCCGCCATGATCGCCTCAATCTTCTCGCGTGATTCAGCCACGGCCACGATGATCCCTCCCGTGCGCGGGATCTGCCGGCCGGAAATCAGGAAATTCCCTGCGGCGTAGTACTTCTTGAGCCACGCGACGTGGGGGCGCATCTGCGCGTCGATCTGCTCGAGAGATGCCTTGTAGGTGAGCTCGACGATGAACATCGGTTCCTTTCCTGCCGATCTGTCTGGCTCGAGGGCGGTTACTGAGCCAGCCGGTGATACTTGATCCGGTGCGGCTGGTCGGCGTCGGTACCCTTGCGCCGGTGGAAGTCGGCGTTGTAGTCCTGGTAGTTTCCCGCGAACCAGACCACCTGACTGTCGCCCTCGAAGGCGAGCATGTGGGTGGCAACCCGATCCAGAAACCAGCGATCGTGGCTGATGATGACGGCGCAGCCGGCGAACTCGAGGAGCGCCTCCTCCAAAGCCCGCAGCGTATCGACGTCGAGATCGTTGGTCGGCTCGTCGAGCATCAGGACATTGGCCCCTGTCTTCAGGATGCGCGCCAGGTGGACCCGGTTACGCTCACCGCCCGAAAGATCCTTTACCTTCTTCTGCTGATCGGACCCCTTGAAATTGAACGAGGCGACATAGGAGCGTGAAGCGACACTTCGTTTGCCAAGAAGAATCGGGTCCTGTGATTCGGTAATCGCTTCCCAGACGTTGTTCTCCGGGTCGAGGAGGTCACGGCTCTGGTCCACGTACGCCAGACGCACCGTCTCGCCGAGGCGCAGCGTGCCGGCATCCGGCTTCTCCTGCCCCGCGATCATGCGGAACAGCGTGGTCTTGCCGGCCCCATTGGGGCCGATCACCCCCACGATGCCACCGCGCGGCAGCTTGAAGCTGAGGCCTTCGAACAGGATCCGGTCGCCGTAACCCTTGCGAAGGTCCTCGGCCTCGACCACGACGTCGCCCAGCCGTGGTCCCGGGGGAATGAAGATCTCGACCGATTCCGGAGCCCGCTCCGCTTCTTCGGCCAGGAGCTTCTCGTAGGCCTCGAGGCGCGCCTTGCTCTTCGCCTGGCGCGCGCGCGGCGAGCTGCGCACCCATTCCAGCTCACGCGCCAGAGTGCGCTGCCGGGCGCTCGCGGTTTTCTCCTCCTGCGCCAGGCGCGCCTGCTTCTGCTCCAGCCAGGAGGAGTAGTTTCCTTCCCAGGGAATGCCGGCGCCGCGGTCGAGCTCGAGGATCCAGCCGGCGGCGTTGTCGAGGAAATAGCGGTCGTGGGTGACCGCCACGACCGTGCCCTGGTATTCCTTCAGGAAACGCTCCAGCCACGCGACCGATTCGGCGTCGAGATGGTTGGTGGGCTCATCGAGCAACAGCATGTCGGGGCGCGACAACAGCAGCCGGCAGAGTGCGACGCGGCGGCGCTCGCCGCCGCTGATGGTTGAGACGTCGGCATCGGGCGGCGGACAGCGCAGGGCCTCCATGGCCATCTCGAGGGTCCGATCGAGCTCCCAGGCGTTGGCCATCTCGATCTTCTCCTGCACGTCCGCTTGTTCCTCCAGAAGCTTCTCCATAGCTTCCGGCTTCATCGGCTCACCCAGCTTGTCGCTGATGGCGTTGTACCGGTCGAGCAGGGCGCGCGTCGTCGCCACCCCCTCCTCGACGTTGCCGAGGACGGTCTTGCCGGGGTCGAGCCGGGGCTCTTGCGGCAGGAAGCCGATTCTTATCCCTTTGGCCGGGGTCGCCTCGCCGGCGAAATCCTTCTCCTCCCCGGCCATGATCCGCAGGAGAGTGCTCTTGCCGGAGCCATTCAGGCCGAGGACGCCGATTTTGGCACCGTAATAGAACGAGAGCCAGATTCCGCGCAGGATCTCGCGCTTCGGCGGGACGACTTTGCGCAGGTCCTTCATCGAAAAGATATATTCGGGAGACACGCCTCTCCTCCGAATCGCATGGTTGAGCGAAGGAGGAAGTTTAGCCTATTTACGGTTTTCGATTATGGTGCAGCACCTTCCCCCGTCATCGATTTCACCGATCCCGCCGGCGGTAAGGGTCCGGCGCAAAGCCAGGCTCCTCGAAACCGCGCGCTCTCTCACGCCGCGACAGCGACTCGCCATAGGGATCGTGCGCCGGCAGGACGCCGAGACGCACCAGGCTGTCGTAATACTCGTAGCGGAGCTCGAGGACGGCGGCCGGCGTTTCTTCGCAATCGAAGAAGACCTGCTGGACTGGGTGGCTGGTCTCCTCTCCGATTCCGGTCGCGGCGTAGTCGTCGGACTTCTTCGGTTGAATATCGGAGCGCTTTCCCGAGGTCGATTCCCGCGAATCCGGCGCATCCTTTTGCTTCTCGGGGGCGGGCGCACCTTCGGATGGTCCCGCCGAATCCAAGGGCGCCGGTGCGCTCTTATCGTCCCTTCCGGAGTTGCTTTGCTCCCGCTCCCGGTACGGCGCTTCGGTCTGCGGCTGACTGTAGATAGCGATCGGTCGCCGCTTCTCGCGGAATACGGCGGCGGCGATAACGCCCAGGTTGTTGGTCTTTCCCAACCAGCTGCCGTACGACTTCTCCTCGGTCGTGAAGAAGAAATGCCGGGCCGTCGCCGAGGAGACCTGCCATCCGTCGATCGTGATCGTCTCGAACGGGCCGAGGACCCATTTCCTGGCGTCCCTGGCGGTCGTGGTTCGGGCGTCGATTGTATTGAGACCGTCGACCGAAAGGGCGATCGCAATCCGCTCCGCCGTCTGGTTGTGCAATCTCACGGAATACTCGCGGTGCTTGATGGCCTCGATATAGCTGGTTCCCCGGGCGGGATACTCGGAGACCGGGGTTCCACCGATCAGGATTTCCATCGAGTACCCTCCCCGATCGATGGCGAGAGCTTTCCCTGTGAGAACGAGCCCCGCCGCGACGAACAGGGCGGCGCCGAACAACACCCTCCGCAACGCTTTGCCGGTCCGGGTCAACATCATCCACCTCCATAAAGGCCCGATTCACGGGCGCGATGGATTGGACAGCAGCCGGCCTCGAAAGTTCCCGGCCTGGCTTCTGGTTGACGGACGCCTGTCACGCTGGAGGAGGACCTTGTATCCGAGGCAAGGACTTGCAGGATGGTGTCAGTCCGCTGACGATGCGGAGGTCACTTTGTAGCCATAGGATTCAACGCTCGAGGAGAGCAGAATTGCGGATTCGATCCACATCCATTAATCGCGGTTCCCGCGGTCAGCGCGAGGAACGCCAGTGCGGCCATACCGATCCCCGACGTTGGAGGGTTCGAATCATCGCATTCCATGCCCGCCAAACAGATACACAAGCACCAGCACGATCAGGACAATTCCGAATATCCCCACGCCTCCATTGGTCCCCCATCGGGAATACCCGTAATAGCCGCCGCCTCCGCCCAACAGCAGGAGCAGAACGATCAGCAGTATCAGCATCGAAATTCTCCCTTCAGGTTGTGACTCCCGCCGAGTGAGCCTTCTCACTCGGTTGAGCCTCATGAGCATTACGCTGTCTAGCATGGAGTCAGAGACCCTGCGGGGCTATGGGGTGTTCTCCCCTTGGGTCAATACCCCATAGTGCCCACAGGGTTTCCCGTCCTATCCTTGCATTTCCAAGGCACACGAGATTCCACCGGACTGAAGGGTGCATGAGTCGTCGCGATTGCCCTGGAAAAGAAAGGCACACATGAAATCAGCAAACGCACGCTATCTGCTCGCCACCGCCCTGCTGGTGCTCGCCACGGCGACGGCAAGTGCCGAAGAGGTTACGCTCAACTCCATATTGATCGCCCACAGAGCGGGCGCAACGGCCGGCGGCATCATCGCCGTGGTCAACAATCCGGCCAATACCATCGCCATGGCAGCCGGCGACCTCGTCACGCTTCGCGCCGCCGGCGTGCCGGAGACCGTTATCACCGCCATCAATGCCCGTGGCGTGGCGCTCTCGCCACAGCCCATTCCGCTCCAGCCCGACGATCCTCGCCTCGTCGATCTCGTGAGTCTCGTCAAGTCGGGAATGTCCGAATCCATCATCGCCGAGCAGGTGAGACAATCAGACCCGGCGTTCAATCTCTCTGTCGCGGATCTTCTCTACCTCAAGCAAAATGGCGTTCTGGAGTCGATCATCGGGGCCTTGATGGCGACCCGTGCCGGGACCCAGGCCGCGCCCGGAACCGCCGCGACCGCTCTGGTCGGCTCGCGAGAGCTGGTGTTCGATGATCTCGTGCTGGTAAAGTCGATGTCTCTGAAGAAAAACCGGTCGGGTAGGCTGGTCATGCAAGGCGACTTGCTCGCCTGGGTGGATGGTGGCGACCCGAAGAAGAACTTCGAATTCCAGATCTCCGGCCTCGAGAAGGTGTGGTTCACATGCCAGGCGCGGACTCCTGAGAACTTCTGCTACCAGATCAACCTCCAGATCGTGAAGGGCGCCCAGTACCGGTTCCGAGACGTGAATCACGAGTCGGGTTCGAACGCTTCTGTCCTGAAGGTCATGGACGCGCTGCGCAAGTACTTCCCGCAGATCGCCTTCGGACCGCCCGACGCCTGACCCCTCGTCTAATCATAAGGAGGATGAGATGAAAAAGACCCTGATCACCGCGACGTTCCTGGCTTTCCTGGGACTCCACTTCCAGAGCGGTGCCTTCGCGCTGCAGACCGGCACCGGGGATTGGAATCTCGATTACCAGCTTGGCAAGATCAACGAACGGGCGAAAGCCGACCCTGATGGATTCATCCAGCATCTCAGCCAGAATTACGGCATCCCGCAGGAGGAGATCCGCCAGGCGAGGGAAAAGCACGGACTCAGTTACGGAGACACCTACATGGCCACTGCCCTCGCCCGGAATAACCACCGGCGCGTGGGCGATGTGGCGGCCGAATACGAGCAGAATCAGGGCAAGGGGTGGGGCGTGATGGCCATGAACATGGGCATAAAGCCCGGATCGCCTGAGTTCAAGGAGCTCAAGGCGGGCGCGCGCGGCACCGTGGACCACATGAAGACCATGGCCAAGGACAAGAAGAAACAGCAAAAACAAGAGATGGGAAAAGAGCGGGAACACGGCCCGAAGAACAAGGACGAAGGCCAGGGGAAGAATCAGGGGAACGGCAAGAAGAAGTAGTTTTCCGCAGGAAGAGGGAAACGTTTGATATTCGCGAGAGTGGCCATCCTCGGTCCGCTGGTTCTCGGAGCAGCGATGAGCACGCTCGTGGCCGCGCCGGTCCGAGTGCGCTTCGTCGAGGGCTCCCTCCACGGGTTCCTCGCGTTACGCTCGATCGACGGCGCGCTGGTGGCGGAAGGCGATCTCCTCCAGACCGTTCGCGGTGAAGTGGCCGAGAAGCGGATGGTGTTCCGCTTCAAAGATGGATCGGTGCTCGAGGAGTCGGTGGCCTTCACCCAGAAGATCGTCTACACCATGCAGAGCTATCACCTGTTGCAGCGCGGACCCATATTCCCGGAAGACGTCGAGATTTCGATGGAGCGCGCCACCGGGAAGTACAGCATAAACACAAGGGCCCACGAGGACGGAAAAGAAACTGTGCTCCAGGGGACATTCGAGCTGCCGCCCGACGTCTACAATGGCCTCATCCTTAGCGTCGTGAAGGACCTGCCCAAGGGGGCCAGCGAGACCGTCCATTTCATGGCCTTCACGCCCGAGCCCCGGCTCATCGAGCTGGTAGTGGCGCCGGCCGGCGAGCAGAAGATTCTGGTCGGTGATCTCGCCAAGACCGCCGTCCACTACAAGTTGAAGCCACAACTTGGGATCTGGCTCAGGCTCTTCGCCACGGTGCTGGGGCGCGTTCCGCCGGACGAGCATGTCTGGATCCTCATGGACGACGTGCCGGCGTTCGTGAGGTTCGAGGGGCCGCTCTACCCGACAGGGCCCGTCTGGCGAATCCAACTGTCGAGTCCCCGCTGGCCCGAATGACCGGACTCCGGGCGCCCGTTGTCGGCGTACCCGCCGGTGGACCACTACCCCGCACCCAATCCGATGGTCCGCTTCACCCGCTTCGGAAAACGCACCTTACTCGCCCAGCAATTCCGCCACCGGCTGCAGTTGCTCCACGTGCTGCGCAACGACTTTCACGATGACAATGATCGGAATGCTGAGCAGCATGCCCCAGACTCCCCAGAGCCACGCCCAGAACAGCAAAGAGATAAATACGGCTGCCGTATTCATTTTGGCGATTTTGCCGGTCATCCATGTGGTGATAAAGGTGCCTACGACCGTGGCGATCGCCAACGACATCGCCGCGACCAGCAGAGCCAGCGAAAGCGAGTCGGACTGCATGAAGGTCACCAATCCCATGGCCGCCGCTGTGACGCCCGGACCCAAGTAAGGGATGACATGAAGCAACCCCGCTGCGACTGCCCATGCTCCCGCGTTTTCCACGCCGATCAAGCGCAACGCGATCCAGGTCAGTAGCCCCACCAGGACGTTGGTCATCAAAAGCATGAACATATATTTCTGGATGGAGTCGTTGATATCATCAAGGATGCGCACCGTAATCTTCTTGTTCGACAGTAAGGGCCCCGTGAGTCGCACCAGCTTGCGCTTGAAGGTGTCGCCGGCCAGCAAGAGAAAGAACACGAGGAAAACCACCATGGCCGCTTCGGCCATGAATCCGAGGGCTCCCATGGAGCCCACCAGCAAGAGGTTCTCGAGCTTGAATGCGGGTTCGTCGATGACGACGTGCGTGGCGGGCTGCTTGGCCGTGGATGGACTGTCGGCCGCCTGGCTGGCAGCTTCTTCGATCTCGCG
>DASTZC010000170.1 GCA_035764505.1 Candidatus Polarisedimenticolia bacterium | reverse complement strand
GGCGGGAAGCGGTTCGGAGTTCTGATCGTGGCCCACGGGGATCTGGCCGAGGTGCTGGCGCGGCTGGTGGAGAAGATCCTGGGCGCCGCCGCCGGCATTCAGACGGTCAGCGTCGGCTGGGACGACGACGTCGAGTCGGCGCGTCGCCGGGTACGCGAGGCCCTGGAAAAGGCGGAGAAGGGACGCGGGGTTCTGGTCCTCACCGATATGTTCGGAGGGACGCCGACCAACGTGGCGCTTCCCTTCCTGAAAGAGCACAACGTCGAGATCGTCACCGGGGTGAACCTGCCCATGCTGGTGAAGGTCCCCAGCGTGCAGGACGCCCCCGGGACGCTGCACGAAGCCGCCGATCGCCTGCGGGACGTGGGCCAGCGAGCCATCCAGCTCGCCACGCACTACCTGGAGAAGCCGGGCAGCAGGCCGCCAGGGTAACTCCACTTGATCACCCGCGAGGTCACACTGATCAACGTTCTCGGACTGCACGCGCGCGCCGCGGCGCGCTGGGTCCAGGTCGCTTCCCGCTTCACCTCGCGCATCACCCTCTCCAAGGATGGACGAACGGTGGATGCCAAATCGATCCTGGGCGTGCTGATGCTCGCCGCTTCGCTGGGAGAGCGCCTGCTGCTGTCGGCCGAAGGGCCCGACGCCGAGCAGGCGGTGGACGCCCTCGCGGCCCTGGTGCGCTCGCGCTTCGGGGAGAGCCGATGAACGAGGTCCGCAGCTCCGGCAAGACGCTGCGCGGCATGGGGGTGTCCCCGGGGATCGCCGTCGGCAGCGCGCTCCTGCTGGAGACGCCCAGCGGCTCGATCTTCCGCGTCCCGGTCCCGGCGGACCGCGTGGCGCGGGAGATCACCCGGCTGCGCCGGGCGCTTGTGCGCTGCAAACGGCAGCTCCTGCAGGCGCGTGCCAAGGCCCTCAAGGAAGCGGGCGAGGGCTATGCCCGCGTCTTCGACGCCCAACTGATGATCCTGGAGGATTCCTCCCTCATCCGCGAGACCACCGAGACGATCCGGCGCGACCAGGTCAATGCCGAGTGGGCGGTGCGCGGCATCGTCGAGCGGTACCTGAAGATCCTTTCCGGGCTGGGAGAGGCGGCAGCCCGCGATCGCGGCAGCGACGTCGAGGACGTCCACGCCCGCATCCAGCAGGCCCTCTCCGGTGGGCAGCGCCACGATCTGGCGGAGCTGAAGGAAGACGTGATCATCGTTTCGAAGGTCCTGTCGCCTTCGGACCTGGTCCTCTTGAATCGGGACCGTGTCGCCGGGCTGGTGATCGAGGAAGGGGGCCAGACGTCGCACACCGCCATCATCGCCAACGCCTTGCGCGTACCGGCGGTGGTCGGGCTGCGCGGCATCGTCTCGGAGGTGCGGGGCGGCGAGAGCCTGGTGGTGGACGGGCGCAGCGGCACGGTCTTCGTGAGCCCGCCCGAAGCGCTGCGCTCCGAGTACCTGGAGGCTTCGGTCCAGGAGAAAAAGCGCGAAGAGTCGCTGCTGCAGGAGCGCAAGCATCCCGCCATCACCCTGGACGGCGCCACCGTGACGATGCAGGCGAACCTCGAGCTTCCGGACGAGGCGGGCGCCGCGCTGCGCTTCGGCGCCGAGGGAGTGGGGCTCTACCGCTCCGAGTTCCTGTTTCTTCACCTGGCCCCCGATCTTCCCACCGAGGAGGACCATCGGGCCACCTACCGCAAGCTGGCCGAGACCATGAGCCCGCTGCCGGTGGTGATTCGCACCTTGGACCTCGGCGGAGAGAAATACTTCCACCGGATTCTCGAGAAAGAGGAAGCCAACCCGGTCATGGGATTGCGGGCGATCCGCTTCTGCCTGCGGCGCATGGACATTTTCCGTGCGCAGCTGCGCGGCTTCCTGCGGGCCGCCGCGGAAGGGGGGCTTTCGCTGATGGTCCCGATGGTGACCGATCGCGAGGAGATCCTCCTGGCAAAAGAGGCCCTCGAAGGCTGCCGCCGCGAGCTTCTGGCGGAGGGAATAAGCGTTCCGGACCGCATCAGCTTCGGCGCGATGATCGAGACCCCCGCCGCCGCGGCCATCGCCGACATCCTGGCGCGCGAGGTCGACTTCTTCAGCATCGGCACCAACGATCTGATCCAGTACAGCCTGGCCATCGACCGCGGCAATCCCAACGTGGCGCACCTGTACCGGCCGCTCCATCCGGCGGTGCTGCGGCAGATTCATGGCGTGACCGAAGCGGCGCGGGCCTGCGGCATCCGGGTGACGCTGTGCGGCGAGATGGCCGCCGACCCGCTGTGCGCCGCGCTCTTGGCCGGAATGGGGATCCGCGAGCTGAGCATGAAACCCTCCGCCATCCCGGAGGTGAAGCACCTCCTGCGCAGCATCTCGATGGCCGAGATGCACCAGCTGTCGCGCGCGGCGCTCTCCCTGGGCTCGGCCCGCGAAATCGAGGATCTGCTCCAGAACCGTCTGGGAGATCGGCTGCCGGCGGGACGGGCCTGCAGCGTCCCCGCCATCTCTTAGGAGACACCGTGCGCCGAGTCAGCAAGCCCTGGGGTGAGGAGATCATCTTCGCGGAGACCGAGCGCTACGCCGGCAAGGTCCTGGTGGTGCGAAAAGGGGAGATCCTGAGCCTGCAGTACCATGACCGCAAGGATGAGACCTTCTACCTGGCCCGCGGCAAGGCGCGCCTCTGGATCGCAGAGGCGGGAGCGCTGGTGGAAGTGTTCATGAACCCGGGAGACGCCCGGCGCGTCCGGCCCGGCACGCGGCACCGCCTGGAGGCGCTCGAGGATTCCGAGCTGTTCGAGGTGAGCACCCCGGAGCTGGACGATGTCGTCCGCCTGGAGGATCGCTACGGCCGCTCCGGGCGCAAGGACGGTTAGAAGCGCAGCATTGACAGGCCCGCGGAGGATTGCCTAAACTCCGAGGGCAAATTCGGGGATCGGCGGATTCCCAAGCGCAAGGATCGAGCCATGGAAATCCCCAAGAAGCACTACTACAAGATCGGCGAGGTCTGCTCTCTGACCGACACTCAGCCCTATGTGCTGCGCTTCTGGGAGTCGGAGTTTCCGCAGCTGGCTCCGGACAAGAGCCGGACCGGGCAGCGCGTGTACCGCCCGCGCGACGTGGAGATGATCCTGGAGATCAAGAAGCTCCTCTACGAGGAGGGATACACCATCGCCGGGGCGCGCAAGAAGCTGGGGATGGACAGCGAGATGCCCCGGCCGCAGGTCGAGGAACTCGACGACGGCCCCGCCGCGGAGACGCTGGAGCTGATGCAGGCCCAGGACGACATGCGGACTTCGCTCGCCGAGATTCTCTCGCTGATGGATGAGACCGACTCGAAGATTTCCGAGGAATCCTGAGGACTCGTCACCCGATCCGGCTGCGTCCCGCCTCGCCGGACCGTCTTCCTCCGATTTGACACTCCCAGCCGCGCGCCGCTAAGATTCCCGACTTCCAAAGGGTCGGGGCGTAGCGCAGCCTGGTAGCGCACTTGCTTGGGGTGCAAGTGGTCGCTGGTTCAAATCCAGTCGCCCCGACCATTTCAATCTTTTTCCCGGGTGTATCTTCAATTAAGGAGTCCGAGCCCCCTCAGGCAACGCTCCAGCCCTCGCCTCCGGGCGCTTCTTCCTCGTCGTCCTCGTCCTCGAACTCCTCGTCGTCCTCTTCCTCATCCGCGCCGTCGTCGTCCTCGTCGTCCTCGTCCTCGAAGTCTTCTTCGTCGTCACCCAGGCGGATTTCCTGCCAGTCCATCTCGTTCCTCCCTCGCGTTCGCGCTCTGCGGCGGACGGGATTCCCACGTCGGGAAACTCGTCCGCCGGAGCCATGCGCGGATGCGCGGATTATACCCTTTCGTTCCCGGCATGGCCGTCGATCGCCCTGTGCTATAGTGTGGCCCCACAATGAGTCACCCGCTCCCGTCCATCCTGCTGACCAACGACGACGGCATCGCCGCGCCGGGGCTGGAAGCGCTGGGCCGCGCTCTCGAAGAAGTCGGGGAAGTGACCGTCATCGCGCCCGATCGCGAGCAGAGCGCCATGTCCCATGCGCTGACGCTGCACCGTCCCCTGAGGGTGAACCGCCTCGACCAGCGGCGCTACAGCGTCGACGGGACCCCCACCGATTGCGTCAATCTGGGGATCCTGAACCTCCTGTCGACCCGGCCGCGTCTGGTGGTGTCGGGAATCAACCGCGGGATGAACCTGGGAGACGACATCACCTACTCGGGAACGGTCTCGGCCGCCTTCGAGGGGACGTTGCTGGGCGTCCCGTCCTTCGCCATTTCGCAGGAGGTGCATGAGGGAAAAATAGACTTCGGTCCGGCCGCCGAGTACGCCGCCCGGCTGGCGCGCCGCATCCTGGACCAGCCGCTGCCGCCAGGGACCCTGTTCAACGTAAACGTTCCCAGGTTGCCGCCCAAGGGGGCGAGGCTGACGCGCCAGGGGAGAAGGACCTACCATCAGGGGGTCGTGGAGCGGGTCGATCCCTCGGGTCGACAGTACTACTGGCTCGGAGGGGTTCCGCCGAAATGGGACGAGGATCCCGACAGTGACTTCGCAGCCATCAGCGAAGGGCTGGTCTCGCTCACTCCCCTGCATCTGGATCTGACGCATTACGGGCTCCTGAAGGAGCTGAAAGAAAACGGCTTCGGCCTAGAGCCTTAGGAGTGGGCGTGGATTTCCGACTGCGCCGCCAGAAGATGGTCGAGCGCCTCAGCGACAACGGCATCCAGGATCCCCTGGTGCTGCACGCGCTGCTGGAAGTGCCGCGCCACCTCTTCGTGGAAGAGGCGCTGATGGAGAAGGCCTACGGCACCCACTCGCTGCCGATCGGCTTTCGCCAGACAATCTCGCAGCCCGACATCGTGGCCCGCATGACGGAGCTGCTGGAGATCAAGCCGGAGGACCGCATCCTGGAGGTGGGGACGGGTTCGGGCTACCAGGCGGCGATCCTGGCGCGGCTGGCGCGCGAGGTCCTCACGGTGGAGCGCATCCCGCAGCTGGCGCGCAAGGCGACCCAGGTCCTGGCCTCCCTCGAGCTGTCCAACGTGCAGGTCAAGGTGTGCGACGGATCGCTGGGGCTGGGGGCCGGGGAGGTCTTCGACGGCATCCTGGTGGCGGCGGCCGCACCGGTCGTCCCCGAGCCGCTGCTCGATCACCTGGCGGATGGCGGCAAGATGGTGCTCCCCATCGGGCGCGGGCGGGATCAGCACTTGTGGCGCATCCTGCGCCGGGGCAGCGAGGTGCTGCACGAGGATCACGGGCCCTGCACCTTCGTGAAGCTGGTCGGGACGTCGCGCTGGGCCAGCCTGCCCGAGACGGGAGCGTGAGAGGATTGCCATGAGCCTCGATGCCTTCAATCGGGAGATCCGCCGCTTCGATGCTTCGCTGCCGATCGAGGCGGCCTGGACCCCGCCCGCTTCCTGGTACGTCGATCCGGCGTTTCTGGAGCGCGAGCGGGCGCAGGTGTTCCGGCGCAGCTGGCAGGCGGTAGGCCGCGTCGATCAGCTCGCGGGCCCGGGGAGCTATTTCACCGGCTGCCTGGCGGGGGATCCTTATGTGGTCCTGCGCGATCGCGAGGGGACGATCCGGGCGCTGCACAATGTCTGCCGGCATCATGCCGCCGAGGTCTGCTCCGGTGAGGGAACTCTGGAAGAGCTCACCTGTCCGTACCATGGCTGGACCTACGACCTGAACGGCTCGCTGCTGAAAGCCCCGCGGCTCGGCAAGAGCCAGGTCTTCGAGCGGGACCGCTTCGGCATGCGGACCGCCGCCGTACAACCCTGGGGGCCGCTGCTCTTTCTCTATCTAGGTGAGGACCCGCCGCCTCTGGACGAGCCGCTGCGCGACCTGCACCAGCGTCTCGAGGCGATGGGGACCTCGAAGCTGCGCTTCGCGGCGCGCAAGAGCTACGAGATCCGCTGCAACTGGAAGGTCTACGTCGACAACTATCTGGACGGCGGCTACCACGTCTCCTTCCTGCACCAGGCCCTGGCCGGCCAGCTCGATCTGAAGAGCTACAAGACGGAGCTGTTCGAGCGGCTGTCGATCCAGTCGGTCCGCGCGCCGGAGGAGGCCCCCGAGGCGGCGGGCGGCGATTTCTCCGAGCGCATCGGCGCCGAGGCGCTGTACGCCTTCATCTATCCCAACTTCATGATCAACCGCTACGGGCCGATTCTCGACACCAACTGGGTGGTGCCGCTGTCGCACGACCGGACGCTGGTGGTGTTCGATTTCTTCTTCGAGCAGACGGAAGGGCCCGAGGCGCAGGAGTTCATCCGGCGCAGCGTCGCCGCCAGCCACCGGGTGCAGGAAGAGGATGTCTCGATCAGCGAATCGGTGCAGCGCGGGCTGGGCTCGCCCGCCTACGACCGCGGCGTCTATGCTCCCGCCATCGAGATGGCCGCTTATCATTTCCATCGGCTGCTGGCGGCCGACCTCGGCGCCGCGTCCGCCGCGCCGTGAGGGCGTTCCAGCCCGCCGTTCGCCGCATTGCCTGCCTGCTGTTCCTGATTTCGATCGGCGTCCTGCCCGTTCTTGCCCGCGGTTCCGACAGCTCGCGCGATCTCGAGCAGGCGAAGCAGCTCTTCCAGAGCAACCTCGACGCCATCCGCAAGAAAGACCGCGACGCCTACCTCGCCTGCTACCTCGATTCCGACAAGCTGGCGCGCACCGGGCCCACCGGCTTCGAGCTGGGGATCGAAGGGCTGCGCAAATCCACCGGCAGCGCCTGGCCCGACCTGTTCGAAGGTCTGGACCTCCAGCTCGTGCCCGTCAAGCCGGGGATTGTCTACGGCACCTACCGCTATCGGGTGCGCTACGGGGCCCGCGAGGAATCGGGAATCTCCGAGCGCTTCTTCCTCGAGACACCGAAAGGATGGCGGATCGCCGTGAGCACCGCCTTTCCCGCTCTGCCGGGAGTCCCGCCGCCGCCGCGAGCACTTGTCGGGGGGACACTTCTCGATGCGGTGGGCGGGAATGCCGCTCCCGACTCGGTCGTCGTCCTGCGCGCCGGGAAGATCGAATGCGCGGGAAGCCGGACGAAGTGCCCCGTCCCGTCGGGCGTGACGGTCCTGGATCTGAAAGGCGCCTGGATTACGCCAGGGCTGATCGACGCGCATGTCCATTTTTCGCAGACCGGCTGGGCCGACGGTCGTCCCGACTTCATCGACGTGCGCAGCAGCCTCCCGTACGAGGGGGTGATCGCCGGATTGAAGGAGCACCCGGAGCGCTTCTTCCGCTCCTATCTCTGCTCCGGCGTGACGGCGGTGTTCGATGTCGGCGGCTACCCCTGGACCTGGGATTTGAGGGGGCGCGCGGAAGCGGATCCTCTCGCTCCGCATGTCGCGGCGGCGGGACCTCTCCTTTCGACGACTGATTTCTGGCTGAACCTGCCGGGGGAGAAGCAGCTCGTCTACCTGAGCGACGAAGCCGTGGCGCAATCGGGCGTCCGGTTTCTGGCGGCGCGTGGCACCGACGCCGTGAAGGTCTGGTTCATCGTGGACCCGAAGCGCGATTTCGACGAGATGGCGCGTCTGGTGGCGGCGGCGGGGGCCGAGGCGAAGCGCCTCAACATTCCTCTGATCGTCCATGCCACGGGGCTGAAGGAGGCGAAGGCCGCCCTGGCGGCGGGTGCCGCGCTCCTGGTGCACAGCGTGGGCGACCTCGAGGTGGACGACGCCTTCCTGCAGAAGGCGAAAGCGCAGGGGACGATCTATTGCCCGACCCTGACGGTCTTCGAGGGCTATCGGCGGCTGGCAGCCGCGAGCGTCGAAAAGAAGGAGCCCCAGGTGGACGATCCGGGCGGCTGCGTCGATCCCGAAACCCTCGAGAAAGTCCGCAGCAGCGCGTCGCTGGATTCCGGCTTCGATCGCGCGCGCATGGACTCCTTCACTGAGAGAGTCCGCAAAGAGCTGACCGTCGGCTCCGCCAATCTGAGGAAGGTGCGCGATGCCGGCATCCCGATCGCCATGGGCACCGATGCGGGAAACCCGCTGACGCTGCACGGGGCATCGGTGTTCGCCGAGATGGAGGCCATGCAGGCTGCGGGGATGACGCCGATGGAGGTGCTGATCTCGTCGACTCGCGAAGGGGCGCGCGCCATGAGGAAACTGGATCGATGGGGCACGGTCGAGGCGGGAAAAGAGGCCGATCTGCTGGTCCTGGATGCCGACCCTTCCCAGGATATTCACAACCTCAGGAAGATACGCTACGTCGTCAAGGGCGGGGTCGTCCGTACACGCGACGAGCTGCGTCCCGTCACCACGCCACCGGACCCTCCGAATCGCTGAGCAGAAGCTCCCTCACGGCCCTTCCCGAGCGTCCGTGGGAACCCACTCCTGTCCTTCATGGTGTCAACGACGCCTTGATCTGAGCCTCCCGTTCGGCACGATACTCCGCAATCCTGCTCGGGTCAGCCTCGGCGAGGGCGCGCCGGAGAGCGGCGGCTTCAAGATCGCGGCAGTAAGCTGGAGTCCCGGTCTGCTGCCGCCAGGAATCTGCCAGAGTTCCCCCATCGACGGGATCAAAGCCAAGATCGTCGACAAGGGCGCTCACGGTTGCTTTCGCCTCCGCCGAATCGCCTGCAACCGAAAGGGCGATCCGCCTTCTCGCTCCCTGCGGAACGCCTTTCTCGAGCAGACTCTTCGCGAGAATATGGTTGAACGCCTTGATCACCGGATGCCCGATCTGCTGCGCAACCCATTGACTGTCCGGCATTCCCCGGTCGATCGCCTCAATGCGGCCGTCGCGAAGCTCGGGATGATAATTGCCGATATCGATTACGACGACTCCGCCCGGGGCGCTGGCGAACAGCGCCCGCGGAAGCTCGATAACGGCTTTCGTTGGAATCGCAAGAATGATGATTTCCGAGCCCTCGACGGCGCTGACGACGGAAGCGGGCGTAGCGCCGATCTCGGCCGCCAGCGCGGTCAGGCTCTCAGGTCCTCGCGAGTTCGCAATCGAGACCTGATGACCGAGCTCGACGAGGTTGAGAGCCAGAATCTTTCCCATGCTGCCAGCACCGATAACTCCGATTTTCATGTCGACTCCGGTTCGTGATCAAGGCAACCATGTGGCACGGCCTACCCAACGAGTTGCGCCAAAGAAGCGGTGGCTCGAGCCGGGCGCACCGACTCCAGGTGGACTCCTCCGTACGGGAGGAAGAACTCCTAGCGCTTGTTGCGCAGGACCGCGCGAGCGCAGAGCGCGCCGGGAGCGCAGCTGATGCCGCCGCCGGGATGGGTCCCGCCGGAGGCCAGGAAAAGGCCCGGGATGGGCGTGGCATGGCGCGCGCAGGAAGGATGCGGCCTCAGGGAGAAGAGCTGGTCGAGCGCCGGCTCGCCATGAAGCAAGTGTCCTTCGGTGGCGCCATAGCGCTCCTCCAGATCGACCGGTGTGAGGAGCTCGGCGGAGACGAGACGCTCGCGCAGCGACGGCACGTGCTTCGCGAGGGCCTCCACCGCGGCTTCGCCAAGCGTCTCGCGCCGCTCGTCGGTCCACCCTCCCCGCAGATGATAGGGGGCATAGTGCACCAGCATCGAGACGACATGGTGCCCGGCGGGGGCGAGGGACGGGTTGTTCAGGGTGGGAACGCGCAGGTCCAGGATCGGCGCCTCGGAGAACCTGCCATATTTGATGGCGTCGAAGGCGCGCTCCAGATCGTCGGGTTCCTCGCCGGTGCGGGCCGCCTCGACGTGCGCCCCCGGACGTCCCGAGAATTCCAGCGGTCCGCTCAGGGCCAGGTTCACCTTGGCCGTCGTTCCGCGCATGCGCCACAGGCTGATTGTCTCCGCCAGCGCTGCGGGAACATTTCTTGGCGACATCAGCTTCAGGAAGGTGCGCTTCGGGTCGCAGCCGGAGACCACCACGGGAGCTTCGATCTCGGTGCCGTCCGCCAGCGTGACCCCGGCCATGGCCACGGAGCCGGGGCGGATGCGTGCCACCGGGGCGTGCGTGCGGATCTCGACCCCGTTGCTCTCGCATGCCTTGGCGAGCGCCTGGATGAGGGCCGGGGCGCCGCCTTCCACCTCGCGGTCGGTGCTCAGCTCGCCGAGCAGGAAGGTCACCACCGATCCCGCCGACCACGGACCCAACCAGCTCCCGAGGATCGCCTGGTGCGCGATCCCGGCCTTCAGAAGCTTCCCTTCGAACCACTCGTTGAGCCAGTCGGCGATGCACATCGGTCCGATGCGCAGCACCTCCAGCATGTCCTTCTCGGCCAGGCGCCGCAGCGCCAGCGCCGATCCCGCCAGTTCGAACAGATGCCCGAGGCTCAGCTCCTGCAGCTCGGGCGCGGGCTGGTCGGTGAGGCGCTGGAAGAAGGGACGGATGCGATCCAGGAAAGCCCGGAACTCGGGATAGCGGTCGGCGTCGGCGCGCGAGAAGTTGCGAATCTCCGGGGCTCCGGCGGCGGGGTCGCGGAACAGCATCAGCCCCCCCCCGCCGCTCTGGCACAGGTAGGTCGGCACTTCGTCGGTCCGGAAGGACAGGCCGTGGCGCTCCAGCGACAGCGCGTCGGCGATGCCGCGTCGCACCCCGGCGGTGTCGTGCAGGACGCCGGGGCTGCGGTAGCCGGGATGGAACTCCTCCAGCGCCGCCAGGCCGCCCAGGATGCCTCGGGCTTCCAGGACCAGGACCTTCTTGCCGGCCTTTCCCAGCAGCCCGGCGGCGGTCAGGGAGTTGTGCCCGCCGCCGATGACGATGACGTCGTATTCCATCGTCTTCTCGCTCATGCCCCACCGCCGCGCAGGATCTCGCGCGCCGCGTTGGCGCCGGGTGCGCCCATGATGCCGCCGCCCGGGTGGACCGCCGAGCCGCACATCCACAGCTTGCGGATAGGCGTTCGATAGCGCGCCCAGCGCGCCGCGGGACGCAGGAAGAAGATCTGCTCGAGCGAGAGCTCGCCCTGGAAGATGTTGCCTTCCCCCAGCCCGGTGATCTGCTCGATGTCCCAGGGAGTGAGGACCTGTCGGTGCAGGATCGACTCTTTCAGCCCCGGACAGTACTCCGCCAGGGTGTCGACCACCGCATCGCCAAACGCCTCGCGCTGCGAGGGCCAGGCCTGCGCGCCTTCTTTCAGATGATAGGGGGCGTACTGCACGAAGATCGACATGACATGCTTGCCGGGCGGCGCGACCGACGGATCGACCAGGGACGGAATGACCACGTTGAGGAAGGGGCGCTTCGAGAAGGCGCCATACTTCGCCTCGTCGTAGGCCGTCTCCAGGTAGTCGATGCTCGGAGAAATCGCCACGTCGCCCCGCAGGTGCGGCCCGATGCCCGGCCGGCAGCTGAACTCGGGGACGCGGTCCAGCGCCAGGTTGACCTTCCCGGAGCTGCCGCGCAGCTTGTAGCGCTTGATCGACTCGACGAACTCACTGTCGAGATTCTCGCTGCCCACCAGCTTCAAGAAGGTCCGGTGCGGATCGAGGCTCGAGATTACTTTCTTGGCGCGAATCTCTTCGCCCCCTTCGAGGACCACGCCGGTGGCCTCGCCCTGCTTCACCAGGATCCTCTCTACCCCCGCCTCCGTCCGGATCTCGGCGCCGAAATGCCGCGCGGCGTCGGCAATGGCGAGGCTCACCTGGCCGGTGCCGCCGCGCGAGAAGCCCCAGGAGCGGAAGGCGCCGTCGATCTCCCCCATGTAGTGGTGCAGCAGGACGTAGGCGGTCCCGGGAGAGCGCACCCCCTGGAAGGTGCCGATGATGCCGCTCACCGACATGGTGGCCTTGAGGACGTCGGATTCGAACCAGCGGTCCAGGAAATCGACGGCGCTCATGGTGAACATCTTCAGCTTGAGGAAGCGCTCCTCCTCGCTGAGCGCCTTGAAGCGGCGCCCCATCTGCAGCAGCTCCCACAGCTCCGCCGGATTGCGCGAAGTGGGATCGGGCGGCGTCATCGCCAGAATCGGCTTGACGAAGCGCCCCATTTGCATCATCGACTGCGCATAGGAGGGATAAATCTCGGCGTCGCGCTTGCTGAAGACCTCGATCTCGCGCCGCGTCTGCTCGGAGTCGGACCAGCGGCACAAGGAGCGCCCGTCGGGCAGCGGCGTGAAGGCGCACTCCAGCGGGATCAGCTGCAGCCCGAAGCGCGGCAGCTCCAGGTCGCGGATGATCTCGGGGCGCAGCAGGCTGACCACGTAGGAGAAAACCGAGTAGCGGAACCCGGGGTATATCTCCTCGCTGACCGCGGCGCCGCCCAGGACATGGCGGCGCTCCAGGACCAGCACCTTGCGGCCGGCCTTGGCGAGATAAGCGGCGCAGACCAGCCCGTTGTGGCCGCCTCCCAGGATCAGCGCGTCGTAGACCGGCGGCATCAGGCTTTCTTCCTTTCGGGATCGAAGAAGGGACGCGGCACCACGGTCGCCAGCACCGTGCGCCGCTCGTACTCGGCGGTGTGCTCGATCTGCACCTTCGTCCCGGGCTTGGCGTAGCGCGCCTCGAGGCTCGCCAGCGCCAGGTTCTTTTTCAACAGCGGCGACCAGGAGCCGGAGGTGGCGCGGCCGATCTGGCGGCTGCCGTCGTAGACCGGCACCGCCGTCCTCCACCCGGTGGCCGGCAGATGGGGCGGCAGGCCGTGCTCCTCATAGAGCGCCTCCAGCTCTTCCCAGCTGATGTCGAGCCCCACCAGGGACCAGCGGGATCCGCCGCGCTTCTCCTGCTGCAGCGCTTCCTGCCCCACGAAGCCTTCCCGCTCCAGGTCCACGGTCCATCCCAGGCCGATCTCGAACGGGCTGCTCTTGCGCGACTCGATGGGGCAGCGCGTGGCGCTGTAGTAATCGACGCCCTGCAGGATGAACCCCGCCTCCATGCGGGTCACGTCCAGCGCGTCGAGCCCCGCCGGCTCCAATCCGTAGGCCTCGCCCGCCTCCCGGATCCGATCCCAGACGGGCAGGGCGTTCTCCGCCGGCATCCAGATCTCGTAGCCGAGATCTCCGGTGTAGCCGGTGCGTGATATCTCCACGGGCAGATCGGCGATGCGGGCGCGGGATAATCGGAAGAAGCGCAGCCGGTCGAGGTCGCCCCCCTCGCAGGCGGTCTTCAGGACGCTGCGCGAGGTCGGCCCCTGCAGCGCCAGGGCGGCGACGGATTCGGACTCATCGCGGATTTCCACGTTGAAGCCGCGCGCATGCTCCTGCAGCCAGCGCAGGGAAGGGGATGCGGAGGTCACGCGGTAATCGGTTTCGCCCAGGCGCGCCACGGTGCCGTCGTCGATGACTTTGCCGCGGGCGTCGCAGAAGCAGGTGTAGGTCACCTGCATGAGCTTGAGATTGCGGATGTCGCGCGTCATGACGAAAGCCAGGAACTCGGCGGCGTCGCGCCCGCTCACGCGATACTTGAACAGCGGCGAGACATCCAGCAGCCCGGCGGCATGGCGGAAAGCGAAATACTCGCGATCGTGGTTGGTGTCGTAGGAGCAGACGGCGTAATAACCGGCCCAGTCCTTCCAGCGATAGCTGGTGCACAGAGCGGAGGTGCGCGGATGGAACGGCGTGGGCACGGGCATGGCGGAGGCGATCCTCGGGTCTCAGTGTCGGTTGTGCCAGCCCGGGCGCAACCCGGAGACCCGCGACGCGGCGGGAGGACCGGGATCGTCTGGGCCAAGGGGCGGGGATTATACCATTCGCTCGACCTGGACTCGCGCGTCGTTGAAGCAGGCGCCGCCGCCGAAATCGGCCAGCGAGTCGGGGGCCAGGGTGTTGGAGGTGGCTCCATTGAGGGTATGGCGGAGCCAAAGCCCCTTCGGGATCACCAACACGCCGCGGCGCACCGCGGGGGTGCAGCGCGCCGCCAGATGCACCTCGCCCGCGTCGTTGAAGACGCGGACGACATCTTGGTCCGAGATCCCACGCTCCGCGGCATCGTCGGGATGGATGTCGATCCGCGCCGGACCCTTCCACATCTGCCCGAACATGGAGCTGACCGTGCGGCCGCTGGCGGGGGAGATCAGGGCCAGAGGATAGCGTTCCGAGGCCGGGTCGGGACGGTAGGTGTACAGGCCCCCGGTCGTTTCCCGATCCAGCGACTCCGGAAAGAGGTGAACCTTTCGGTCGTCGGTCCAGGGAAGGAAGTCGACGAAGGGGAGTGGCGCATAGCCGGTGGGCGGATGCGCGATTCGCGAGGCATCGAGGCCTTCGCGGTATTTCGCACCCTGAGGATGGGCATCGAGAATCGCGCCGCGCAGCTCCTGGTCGGTCTCCGGCTCGCCGGGGCGGGTGAGCTCCAGCCGGCGGCAGAGATCGCCGAAGACTTCCTGGTTGGAGCGCGACTCGCCCACCGGGGAAACGACCGCGGGCGCTTCCTGCAGCACCATCGAGCCGTAGCCGCGGCTCAGCTCGTAGCGCTCGAGGAAGGTGGACGCCGGCAGGATCAGATCGGCGTACCGCGCGGTGTCGGTCAGGACATGGTCGAAGACGACGGTGAACAGATCCTCGCGCAGCAGCCCCGCCAGGACCTTGCGCTGCGCCGGCAGCGTCGCCAGGGGATTGGAGTTGTAGACGAACAGGAGCTTCACCGGAGGCTGCACGCCATCGCACAGCGTCTCCCCGACCCGGTTCATATTGATCTCGCGCGTGGGGGGGGCCGCCTCGCGCGCCGCCGTGAGCGGATCCAGCCCATAGGCCTTGCCATTGCTCAACAGGTAGCCGCCGCCGCGCACGCCGAACTTGCCGGCCAGCGCCGGCAGGGCGAGGATCGCGGCCGTCGCCGAGCCGCCGTTGCGATTGCGCTCCTGCCCCCAGCCGCAGCGCAGCATCGCCGGAGAGGAATCGGCGTACAGCCTGGCGAAGGTTTCGAGGTCGGCCGCCGGCACACCCGTCTCGGCTTCGACGCGCTCCGGCGTCCAAGGCTGCACCTTATCGAGGAGCTTCTCCAGGCCCGTGGCGTGCCGCTCCAGGAAGGTGCGATCGAGCCGCCCTTCCGTGGCGAGCCAGCGGATGATTCCCAGCGCCAGCGGCAGGTCTGTGCCGGGGCGCGGCGCCAGGTGCAGGGTGGCCAGCGGCACCAGAGGTGTCGCCCGCGGATCCACGATGACCAGCCGCGCACCGCGCCGCACGGCTTCTTGAATGATCGGAACCGCATGGATTCCCGAGGCCGACGGATTGAAGCCCCACATGACGATCAGCTTGGAATGGAGGAAATCCTCCATCGCGACACATGGCATCCGACCGTACAGCCCCTCGGCCGCCAGCCGCGTCGGCACCGAGCAGACGGTGCGCGCCAGCCGCGAGGCGCCCAGCCGGTAGAAGAGCCTTGCGTCGGTGGTGTCCTGGGAGAGCAGCCCGTTGGATCCGCCGTAGGAGACCGGCAGGATCGACTCGCCGCCGAACTGCCGCTTCGCCTCGGCGAGGCGGCCGGATAGAAGGTCGAGCGCCTCGTCCCAGGAGACGTCGCGGAAGCGTCCTTCGCCCTTGTTGCCGGCGCGCACCGCGGGGTGGAGGATCCGCTCGGGGGAGTAGAGATGCTCGGGGAACTTCCGGACCTTGGCGCAGATGTAGCCGCCGGTGAGGGGATTGCCGGCCCCGGCGTCGACCTTTACGACGCGATCATGCTCGACGGTCACTTCCAGGCTGCAGGCATCGGGACAATCGAGGGGACAGACGCTGCGAAGTATCGGCATGAATGGCTCCCGGCGTGGCGAGGGCTCCAGAGTAGTTCTCGCCGCCGCGCGCGTCAAGCCCCGCGGGTGATTGCCGCGGCGCCCGTCAAGCCCTGCTTGTGGTTGACGGTAATCCCCGGCGGATGCTAAGGTTCTCGCTCCCTGCAGACAGGGAAAGTCGGGGCGTAGCGCAGCCTGGTAGCGCACTTGCTTCGGGAGCAAGGGGTCGGTGGTTCAAATCCACTCGCCCCGACCAGTCGATAATCCCGCCATGCGGGTCCAAAGATATCTGATCGAAGGACGAGTCCAGGGAGTCGGATTCCGGTACTTCGCGCGTCGCAGCGCGCGGCGGCTGGGGCTTGCGGGCTACGTGCGCAACCTTCCCGACGGCTCGGTGGAGGCGGTCGCCCGCGGCACCGACGAAGCGCTGGCGGCGTTCGAGCAAGCTTTGAGACAGGGACCGCCGGGATCGCACGTCGATTCCGTGCGCTTGGAGTCGGGAGAAGCGCTCCCTTCTTCAGAAGGATTCGAGATCACCTAGATGAGCGGGGAGGCGGCAAGCGTGGAACAGAGGCTCAAGCAGGTCATCCGCGACATCCCCGATTTCCCCAAGCCCGGGATCCTGTTCAAGGACATCACCCCGATCCTGAGCCACCCGGGACTCCTCAAGGAGACGGTCGAGGAGCTGGCGCGGCCGTTCCGCGACGCCGGCGTGTCGAAGGTCCTCGGGATCGAGTCGCGCGGCTTCATCTTCGCCCCGCCGCTGGCGGTGACTCTGGGCGCCGGCTTCGTCCCCGCGCGGAAGCCGGGGAAGCTGCCCTGGGAAACGGTCAAGGAGTCCTACGCGCTCGAGTATGGCGAGGACGCGCTGGAGATCCACAGCGACGCCTTCCTGCAAGGGGAGCGCATCCTGCTGGTGGATGATCTCCTGGCCACCGGCGGCACCGCCTCGGCGGCTGCGCGCCTGGCGGCCAAGGTCGGGGCCACCGTCGTCGGCGCTGCCTTCGTGATCGAGCTGGAGTTCCTGAAGGGCCGGAGCAAGCTCCAGGTCCCGCAGATCCATACCCTGGTGCGTTTCTAGGATCCGTCGCCTTCGCTTCTGCGCTCCTCGTCTGCACTCACGACCTTCCAGCGAAATTATTCAAGGGCTCGCGATGGCCTTGTCGATCTGCGCCATGATCTGCTCGATCCACTGCTGGTCTCCCTGGCTGCCGTAGCCGACCTGCTCCGAGATCAACGTTCCTTCCCGGTTCACGATCCAGTTTCGGGGAATCCCGACGGAGCCCACGAATCGGGTGACGTAGGGGCCGGCGGGAAGGGCGGGAAAGGTATAGCCCTGTTTCTTCATGAACGGCTCGACGACTCCGGGATTCCCGTCGATATTGAACGTCAGCAGCTGGACGTCGGATCGCCCGCGAAGCTTCTCATGGAGCTTCTGGAGGTGGGGCAGCTCGCCCTGGCAGGGACCGCACCAGGTCGCCCAGATATTGATGAAGCTCACTTTCCCCTTGAGCTCCGCCCGGGTCCAACGTCGGCCCGCAAGATCGATCAGCTCGAATTCCGGAAGAGGCAGGTGTTTCTCCTGCCAGCCGCTCGCCTCACCGATGCTCCCCTGGATCTCCGACGTCGACTTTTCAAGGGCGATCCGCCACCCTTCCTCCGTTCCTCCGAGCTTCTTCCACAATTGTCGCGCATCCGATTCGAGCCGATCCCGGCTATCCTGCACCGCCGCCGGCATAATGAGGAGTCCGGCGCGATAGTAGGTCCAGGCATCGGCGGGATGCTTTTCCAGCTCCGCGATCCGTCCCTTCATGTGGTAGAGCTGCCCACGCTTTAAGGCTTCCGCAAGGGCTCGATCCGCGTCGCTCTCTTCTTCGGCCCCTGAGCGCTTCGTCTCCTTCATGGCCGGTCGCGCCCCAGCCGGCGAAGCCGCCTTCTTCGAAGCGGCTTCGGAAAGCGCCTGCTCCATACGGGCCACCACCTTTTTCGACTCCTCCAAACGCCCCAGCTTCAGGTAGGCTTCTGCAAGAAGAGGCCAGCTCGCGAAGCGCGTCTGCTCGAGATTGCGCTCATCCTGCCGCCTGGCCTCGCTCCCCTCGTCCGATTCCTTTTCGATTCTTGCTTCCTCTTCTCGAAGGGTCTCGTCGATCAAGACGGGGATCCGATTCACACGGATTCCGCGATCCAGGTAGATGCGCGCGACACTGAACTCGAGGGGCGGCACACCGCGAATTCCATCGGGATCCTCAAGCTGCCCCCTGAGGAAATCGTCGATGGCCGCGAGGACTTCCCGATCCGGAAGTTGGTCGATGTTGCCGGCGGCGAAAAGGCGATCGAACTTTGCCAAGGCCGATTGCGGCCAGGCTCTCACCCACTTCGTCGACTCGCCGTAGAGATCATGGAAATAGACCTTCGCCTCGGGAGATCTCGGGTCGCCGGGGTAGGGGTGCTCGTTCATCCACTTCTCACGGACCCAATCGAATGCGTCGTCGGTGTAAGCGAAGCGCCTGAGGAATTGCTTCTCCGCCCAGGCTGCTTCTTTTTCGTTGCCGGCCATCTCGTAGCCTTCGTGCAGCGTCCTGTACCACTCCTTCTCGTCCGCCCTTGCGAGCGATCGGAGGCGCTCCAAGTCGGCACCTATCTGCCGCCGAACCGCGGGATGTTCCGGGGACGGACGGAGCCTGAATTCGAGGGCCCAAAGGGTGCCCCAATACGAGATCGCTTCGGCATCCCGGCGGGACTCCAGGGTCTTTCGAAGACGGGTCGCCGCTTCAGTTTCGAAGCTGGGGTCTTCGGCCTGGGAGACGTAGGAATATGCATCCAGGGTGTCGGGGCAAATCTCCCAGAAACGGCGCAGCTGCTTTCGAACTTCCCCAGGATTCTTGTCCGGACCATAGGCATAGTGGGAGGCGAGAGCCATGTAAGACCAGGGGAACCGCGGTTCGCGCTTCGCTGCCTCGCGCAATCGCGCAACGGCCTCGTCATTCCTTTCCGACCAGAGAAGGGCACGTCCATACAAATAGAGGTAGCGCGCATCCCCGGAATGGGTGCTCAGGAGACGGGCATATTCTTCGGCGAGAGACTTGCGGCCTTCAGTGGCGCGACTCCGGCTCTGAAGGCTTCGCAGCAGGAAAATGTCATCCGGGCTGTCCTCGAGCCAGGATCGCAATTGTGCTTCTATCGCCGCGCGTCGCTTGCCCGGCGGCATGCGCTCGAATTTCTCCGAGTCGAGAGAATCCAACGCCTTGCGGATTTCAGGGGTAGGCTCGCAAAGACGAGCCGGGGAGGCGGCGCGGTCCGCAGGACGCGCCCCGGCCGGAAAGGCAAGGATAAGGGCGAATCCTACGCCAAGGGGCGCAAGAAAGAGGATGAGTCCTGGCCGCATGGAGTGGGCCTCACGTCGGGCCGTTTGGTCCTGCAAGGTATCGCCGCGCGGAGCGAAGTGTCAAGAGACGACTCGGGTCCCCGCCCGGTCCAGCCTCGTGGACATGGGAGGGACACGGAGGCATGACCCTGGCCGGATCTGCTAGAATCCCCAAACGTCTAAGAGTCTTAAAATACAACAACGGGCCTGTAGCTCAGATGGATAGAGCAGGGGATTCCTAATCCCCCCGTCGGGAGTTCAACTCTCTCCAGGCCCACCATTAATTAAGAGAGGTATCCGGAGATGGCAAGGATTACCCGCAAGGAGATGAAGCGGGACGAGTTCGTCACCGCCATGGGGAGGTTCTCCGATTGGATGGAGGACCATGTCCGCGAAGTCCTGATGCTGGGGGGGATCGCGGTCGCGGCAATCGTGGGAGGACTGCTCCTCGCCCAGTACATGGAGCAGCGCGAGCAGAAGGCCTCGGCGCTGCTGGGGCGCGGCATCGACATGCTGAATACCACGCCGGGGGCGGCCGGGACGCCCAACAGCTATCCGACCGAGCAGGCGAAGCTCGAGGCCGTGGTGTCGCAGATGGACTCCATTCTGCAGACCTATCCACGCTCCAAGTCGGGGAAGCTCGCGCTCTACTACCGTGGCGTGACGCTGCAGCAGCTGGGTCGCACCGACGATGCGCTGAAGGCGCTGGGCGATTTCGTCGACTCCAACCCCGACAGCTACGCGGCGCCGATGGCGCGAGCGGCGATGGCGCACGCCTACGAGGCGAAGGGCGAAGCGGACAAGGCGCTGGCGATCTACGACGAGCTGGCGCGCGCCGATGCTTCCCACTATCCGCCGCAGGCGGCGCTGGCCGACAAGGCGCGCTGTCTGGAAGGGATGGGGAAGAAAGACGAAGCGAGGCAGGTCTACGATCGGATCGTGAAGGAGTATCCCGACGGCGATTTCGCCCGCGACGCTCAGGAGAAGCTGAAGGCGACTCCCTGATTCAGAAGGGGACTTCCTCGTCGGCGGTGTCGTGCATCTCGATCTCGGCGGCGGGTTGTTCCTGATCCATGCGGCCCCCACCTTCCGCCGCTCTTCCCATCAGCAGCACGCGCACCGCCCGCACCTCGGTGGTGTAGCGCTTGTTGCCGTCTTTATCGTCCCACGAGCGCGTCTGCAGCGAGCCTTCGACGTAGACCTGCTTCCCCTTGGTCAGCAGATCCCCGAGAACCTGGGCCTGCTTGCCCCACACCACCACCCGGTGCCACTCGGTGCGCTCCTGCTTCTGCCCCGCCTTGTCGGTCCAGACCTCGTTGGTGGCGATGTTCAGGTTGGCGACCGCCGTGCCATTCTGGGTGTACTTGACCTCCGGGTCCCGCCCCAGGTTTCCGATCAGGATCACTTTGTTCACGCTTGCCATGGCTCGACCTCTCTGAAAGCGGCTTCCCTCGCTCGAAGGGGGGCAAGAATACCACACCTGCCGGACGGGGCGCGCGCTCCGAGGAATCATGGCGCGCACGTTTCTTGAGCGGCGCGCCGGCTTCTGACAGAATACGCGGTCTTCCGGCGCTGCAGGCCGGTCAAGCGACGTGGCGGAGGCTACGCGGCGGGATGTCGTCGGGCAAGTCGGGGATGATCCGAAGCGCCTCGGCCATGAGCGTGACCACCATGCTCAGCCGGATCCTCGGCTATTTCCGCGACAACCTGCAGGCCAGCGTCCTGGGCGCCGCGAATGTCTCCGACGCCTTCATCATCGCCTTCCGCATTCCCAACCTGCTGCGCCGGCTGGTCGGCGAAGGGGCGCTGACCTCCGCCTTCGTCCCTACCTTCGCGCGCTACCTCAAGGAAGGCGATCCCGAGAAGCTCTGGCGCTTCGCCAACCGCATGTTCACGACGCTGCTGCTGGTGTTGCTGGTCATCACCATCCTGGGCATCGTCTTCTCGCCGCAGATCGTCAAGGTGCTGGCCTACGGCTTCAAGGTGTCGCCCGACAAGTGGGAGCTTACCATCCAGCTCAACCGCCTGATGTTTCCCTACATCTTCTTTATATCGCTGGCCGCCCTGGCCGGAGGCATCCTCAATTCGCTGGGCTCTTTCGCGCTGCCCGCCTTCACGCCGGTCCTGCTGAACCTGTCGATCATCTGCGCGGCCCTGTGGTTCTCGAAGAGCTTCTCTTCGCCCGCTTACGCCTTCGCCTGGGGGGTGCTGGTGGGCGGCTGCCTGCAGCTGCTCATCCAGATTCCGCCGCTCATCAAACGCGGCATGACCTTCCGCCCCGAGGTTTCCTTCACCGATCCCGGCATCCGGCAGGTCGGTCGTCTCATGTTGCCGCGCATCTTTGGCGCGGGGATTACCCAGTTCAACCTGGTCATCGATTCGCAGTTCGCCTCGTCGCTCGCCAGCGGCAGCGTCTCCTACCTCTATTACGCGGGCCGAGTCACCGAGCTGACGCTGGGGATCTTCGCCATCTCGTTGTCGACCGTCATCCTGCCGATGCTGTCGCAGCTGGCGGCCGAGGGGAAGCGCGAGGAGGTGCGGCAGACGCTGCGCACGGCGATGCAGCTGATCTTCTTCATCTGCATGCCGGCCTCGATCGGCCTGATCGTCCTGCGCGTGCCGATCATCAGCGTGCTGTTCGAGCGCGGCCGCTTCGACGCGACGGCGACCGTCTTTACCGCCGAGGTGCTGGCCTACTACTCGATCGGATTGCTGCCGTTTGCCGCAGTCAACGTCCTGGCGGCCGCGTTCTACGCGCACCAGGACACCCGCACGCCGGTGAAGGTCGGGGCGCTCACCTTCGGGATCCACCTGGCGCTCAACTTCGCGCTGCGCGGCCCGCTCAAGGCGGGCGGCATCGCGCTTTCGACCTCGATCTCCTCCCTGCTCGACATGGCGCTGCTGTTCGTCCTCTTCTCGCGCCGCCGGGGGCAGCTTTGGGACTCGCACCTGCGACGCAGCCTGTTGGTGACCTGCGGAGCGGGCGCGGTGATGGGCGCGGTCGCCTGGGGCCTGGGCCGGCTTCCGTGGATGGAGGGCACGCAGCCGGTCGCGATACGGGCTCTCGCGCTGACGGGCGCGATCACCGTGTCGGCCGGCTGCTTCTTCGCCACCGCATGGATCTTCGGAAGCCAGGAGGTCAAGGAAGTGATGACGCTCCTGCCGGCGCGCCTGCGGAGAAAGCCGTGAAGATCGTGATCCAGAGGGTGTCGCGCGCCGAGGTGCGCGTGGAGGGACGCGTCGTCGGCAAGATCGGGCAAGGGCTGCTCCTGCTGGTGGCAATCGAGCGCGGCGACGACGCGGTAATTCTTGACACTTTCGCGGACAAGGTCGTAAACTTGCGCATCTTTTCAGATGCAGCAGGCAAGATGAATCGCTCCTCGCTCGACGCGGGCACCGCGCTGCTCGCCGTGTCGCAGTTCACCCTGGCGGGGAGCCTGGAAAGGGGAAGGCGGCCCAGCTTCGTGAACGCTGCGCCGCCGGAAGAGGCCCGGCCGCTTTTCGACGCCTTCGTGGAGAAGCTCCGGGGGCACGGGCTGGAGGTGGCCACCGGCCACTTCCGCGCCATGATGGAAGTCGAGCTGATCAACGACGGTCCCGTGACCTTCGTGCTGGAAGGAGCCAAGCGATGAGCCCGGACCGGCTTGTGCCGGCCTTCCTCAAGCACCTCGCGGTGGAGCGCGGGCTGTCGGTCAACACCCAGGAAGCCTACGGCCGCGACCTCAAGCGGCTGGAAGCCTTCCTCAAGGCCTCGAAGGTGCCGCTGAACCGGGCCCGGCGCCAGGATCTCCTCTCCCACGTCCGCTCCCTGAGACAGTCGGGCCTTTCTCCCAAATCGGTGGCGCGTGCCATCAACACGCTGCGCATGTTCTACCGCTTCCTGCTCGCCGAAGGAGAAGCCAAGCAGGACCCGACCTCAGAGCTGGACGCGCCGCGCACCTGGAAGAGTCTGCCGCGCTTCCTCACCTTCGAGGAGGTCGACCTCCTGCTGTCCGCTCCCGATCCGACCAAGCCCCTCGGCCTGCGCGATGCGGCGATGCTCGAGGTTCTCTACGCCACCGGCATCCGGGTGTCGGAGCTGCTGTCGCTGAAGGTCGAGGACCTCAACCTGGAGGTGGGCTATCTGACCTGCATGGGGAAAGGATCGAAGGAGCGCCTGGTGCCGCTGGGGCGCAAGGCGATCGAGCGGCTGCGCGAGTATCTCGTCAAGGTGCGCCCGGAGCTGACGCGACGCACCGCCTCATCCATTCTCTTCACCAACCGCAACGGCGCGAAGATGACGCGCCAGGGATTCTGGAAGATTCTCAAGGCGCACGGCGCCAGCGCCGGCATCAAGCGCCGGCTGAGCCC
>DASTZC010000169.1 GCA_035764505.1 Candidatus Polarisedimenticolia bacterium | reverse complement strand
CTTGATGTTGGCGGGCTTCAGGTCGCGGTGGACGATCCCCTGCTCGTGCGCCGCCTCCAGCGCCTCCGCGATCTGCCGCGCGATCGGCAGGACTTCTCCCAGGGACATGGCCCCACGCGCGATCAGAGCGGAGAGGTCTTCGCCTTCGACCAGCTCCATGACCAGCGCGCGGGTGCCGCCCGATTCCTCCAGGCCGTAGATCTGCGCGATGTTGGGGTGGTTGAGGGCCGCCAGCGCCTGCGCCTCGCGCGTGAAGCGGGCCAGCCGCTGCGGATCGCCGGCGAAAAGGTCGGGCAGCAGCTTGAGCGCCACCTCTCGCTTGAGCTTCGTGTCGGTGGCCCGATACACCTCGCCCATGCCGCCCGCCCCCAGCGGTGCGGTGATCTCGTAAGGACCCAGTCGATCCCCGACGTTCAGGCTCAATTGCGGGCTTCCTCCAGGAGAGTGCCGCGCGGATTCTATGGCAAGGCGACAATCGGCCGCTACATCCGGACACGAGCTCCGATGAGCGGCGCACCCTCCGGTGACAAAATCCGGGCTCTATCGCAACGCGCGGCCTTGACAAGGGAGCTGGCCGCGGCGTATTGAAAGCGCTTCGGCTAGTCCCAACCGCCCATCCAAGGGAATGTGATGATGAAATCGCTGAACGGGATGCGAGCGTTTCTGGTGCCGCTGGCATTCCTTTTCCTGGCGCCGACCCTGGCGCATGCCCTGACCTTCGATGAGCTCCTGATCGACAAGGATGAAGTGAATGGAGTGTGCGAGTTCATCGAGGGGGAGCATCCCGTTTCGATTCAGGCATCGGTTCAGTTCGACATGTCGGGAAAGGACGAGGCGGGGATCACCCTCTACGGGAATCCCAAGCAGAAGCAATTCCAATCCCTTTCATGCGGCGAAACGAACGCGACGGTCTATTACTACGAGTTCCCCGAACAGGACGACCTCGCCCGGCGCCTGCCGGCCCTCAAGAAGGCCCTTTGGGGAGAGGAAGGGCCGAGTCCGATGCATCCGGAGCAGGTACTCACGATGGACCAGTACCTGATCGTCGTGTCGAGCCGCAAGCCGGAGTTTCTCGTCGCGCTGCTCTCGCATCGAACCCGCTTTCCCAACGTCGAGAATAACCTGCTCGATGAGCGCCTCACCCGGATGCATTGCGATCCGAAGAACAAGAAGGAGAAGCCGGAAGAGCCTTGCCGCTGGCTCAATGAGTTCAAGAGCGGGGTGATTCCGCCCGATCTGCGGGGCAGGGAGGTCCTTCTCCTCGGGCAGTCCTGGAATGTCGGTGAGGACGGGCACGCTCAGGCGCCGCAGTTCGAAGCGCTCTACGTCGGCCGGCTTCCCGACGGCACCACGGTGGCAAGCTTCACGTCGATTGCGCCGGAAAATGAAGACGAGCGCAAGCAGATCCTGGCGCAGATGGAAGCCCAGAAGACGGGCAAGCCGGCCGAGACGGGTGCAGAGCTTCGGAGCTTCCTGATGGAGGGGCTCGCCTCGACGAAGGCGCGAGCCCGGGAGTCGGGCGGGCGCTCCCTGGCTTTCCTGGCGAACGGCAACCGCGTCTACCTGAGGCGCGAGGGGCCTCGTATCATCCTGACGACCAACCTCATGAACCCCGCCAAGAACGCTCCATTCGTCGTCGCGACCTTCGAAACGAGACCCGACACAGATCCCAAAGGAAAGAAGTGAGCGGCTCTCGCCTCATGAGAGATGCCGCGAAGCGTGCGGTTGCAGGGGGCTTGCTCATCGGCATCGCGGCCATGTCGACACCGGTCCTGCCGGCGCCGCGCGATCCGAAGCTCGACGCGCTCGGCCAGGAGATCGTCAGGATCGTGCGGGAGAGCTTCTACAATCCGAAGACCGCGGAAGCCTGGGCCAAGGCGCATGATCATTACGGGGCGAGCGCTGAGAATCGCAACGAGTTCAATCGCAAGACGCGCGACGCGCTGGCGGAGCTGAAGGCTTCCCATACCGCCTATTACACGCCCGATGATTCCCGCTATTACGGTCTTCTTTCCATCTTCAAGGGGACGCTCAAGGCCGGTCCCGGCGAGGTCGAGAGCATCGGCGCCGATTTCACCGAGGAAGGGTTCACGCGGGTCGTCTTTCCCGGCGGGCCTGCCGCGAAAGCAGGACTGCTTCGCGGCGACAAGGTCCTCTCCGCCGATGGCGCTCCGTTTCAGCCGGTGACTTCGCTCAAGGGCAAGGCAGGACGTTCCGTGTCTTTGAAGATCGAGCGCTCCACCGGCTCGACCCCGCAGGAGATTCGCGTCACCCCCCGGAAAATCGATCCCGGAAAGGAATGGCTCGAGGCGCAGCAGAAGGGCGCGCGGCTGATTGAGCGCGACGGAGCGATCGTCGCCTACGTACCGCTGTTCTCCTGTGCCGGCGAGCAATATATGGAAGCACTCCAGGACGCCCTGGGCGACAACCTGCGCGAGGCGGGGGCTCTGGTTGTCGACTTCCGCGACGGCTGGGGCGGCTGCAACCCCGATTTCGTAAACGTCTTCAACGATCAGGTCCCCGCCCTGACCAACATCGGCAGGGACGGCGAGGAGCGGCGCTACGACCCCAGCTGGCGCAAGCCGCTCTTCATCTTGATCAACGACGGGACGCGCAGCGGCAAGGAGGTCGTCTCCTACGCCCTGCAGCAGCATCATCGAGCCACCCTCGTCGGCACGCGCACCGCCGGGGCGGTCCTCGCCGGGAAGCCTTTCCTCCTCTCCGACAAGTCGCTGCTCTACCTGGCCATCGCCGACTTCCTCGTGGACGACAAGCGCCTGGAAGGGATCGGCGTCTCGCCCGACGTGGAAATCCTCAGCCCTCTCCCGTACGCCGCCGGCGCCGACCCGCAGCTCGACAAAGCCCTCGACCTGGCCCGGATCCCATGCTCCGGAGATGAGCGAACTACCAGAAGTCCGGCAGCTCCTGCCTCAACCGGAATCCCGTCTGCAGCCGGAAGATCTTCTCCACCGTGTGCAGCTCGAGGTCGTGGGTGTCCCACTTTCCCTTGATGACGAGGGACCGCCGCTCGACGTCGACCGGCTTGCCGCGGTCCTCGTTGTGGAGGAGGAGCGGTGGGTCGCCCTTCACGATCTTGAGGCCGCGCTCGCAGGTCCACGGCGAGGGATCGCCGGCGCTGCCGCGTTCCTTCACTTGGGCGATGCCCGTTGTGTCGTCCCACTTGAACTCGAAGTAGTGGCGCTTGCCGGTGAATTCGCGAGACCAGGCCATCGAGCCGCGGTCGATGGCGAAGTCGCGCCAGCGCGTTGCGTCGGTGGCCGGCACTTCCTGGCCGTCGACCAGCATGCTCTCGACCATCCACAGGCCGTAGAGCGCCGAGCGCTCACGGTTTGCCGTCCATGGCTTCGGCTCCAATCCCTGGAAGTGCGTGATGACGAGATATGCGGCGACCCATGCGACGCCGAGAGCCATCAGGACGCCGCCCGCGCGAGAGTCCTTCACGACGCGGATATCGACGGGCTGCGAGGGCCGGTTGCGGATGAATACCGCCCATAATTGGGGAAGGAACGGCGCGAGCAGCCCGACGCCATACAGCAGCAGATGCGCGGAATACTGCTTCACCGGCACGCCGTACAGCCAGTTCAGCGCACAGACGTTGGTCATCGTGGCAATCGCCACGCACGCGCCCAGCAGCGCGGTGCGCCGGTGGAAGAGCAGCAATCCGCCGAGGACCTCACAGGCTCCGCTGAACAGCTCGTACGGCTTCGACGCCTGCATGAAGGTGCCGACCATCGTCATCGGCCAGGTGTCACCGATCTCCTGCGTGAGCCGCGTGAGCGACAGCACGCCGAACTGCCCCCCGTAGAACTTCTCGAGGCCGTAACCGAACAGCGTGAAGGCGAGATCGAAACGGACGATCAGGTGCAGCCAGCGACCGAGCCGCGGGTAGGCGAGAGCCTTGCTCAGCAGCGACCAGATCACCGCACCGACGAAGGACACCACGACGATGAACAGCAGCTGCGCGTACGCGGCCCCCGTGTCGCCGCTGCCTGTCTGCTGGTGGATGACCTCGTAAGGTGCGAGGCCAAGCGATGCCATCTGGTCCGTGAGCCGCTCCCAGCCCCTGTCGACCCAGACGAACGAGTTGTCAAGCCAGGACCACGGTGCCTGGTCGAGCTTGGCGCCTAGCAGCTCGAGTCCGCCTGTCAGCGTTTGGATCAGCGCACCGAGCGGACCGGGGAAGGCGTAGAGCACATAGTGCAGCAGCGCGTAGCGGAACAGGAAGCGCTGCCAGGGCGACCAGGGTCGCGTCTCTGGACCCGGCGAGTCGAGGAGGACATCGGGCATTGGGCGCTCCGCAGATCTACTGCGACCTCGCACCGTCCGAACGCCGTCGCTCCGTTCATTCGGCAGCGCACACCCTGCGTTGCGCGAGTCGGCTCGCGAGACGCCTTGAGGGTCGCGCTAGTTTACGCAATAGCACCTTTCAGAGGAAGGATTCCACGGGGTCTTCAGGGACGACGGGGTCGTGGGCATGAAACCCGCCAACCAATTCCTGAAAAACCAAAGGGCCCTCTTTCGAGGGCCCTTTGTATTAGAACGCACAGCCTTATGCTGTATTGGATTGCACGATCTTATTCTTTGCCCGACCCGTGAGCCTTTCCTCCCTTTGTTTTCCCGGAGGGTCCGCCTCGGGATGGTTCTTCCTCCCGGTTGACGCCTTGTCGTCCACTGTTGGGGCGGCGATTTGGACTTTCATTGGGCTGCCGAACAGAGCCATTCTCCCGCGGCGATACTCGGCCAGGCCGCATGATGTCAGAGCCCGAGGGACGCTGGATCCTGTTCTGAGCACCCGGTTGCTCCCGATAGACTCTCTGAGAGGATTCCGGTTGCTTCATCCGCTTTTCATAAGGCACCTGCCACTGTCCGCGAGGATTATCCCCTCTGGCCGCTGGCGCGCGCCTCTCGATGTCGCCCGGCAGCCTCCGATTGGCACGAGGCGCGTCCGAGCGGATATCGCGTTGTCGCTCGAAATCGGTCGTCAACCGCCGATCGGCACGAGAAGGCTGCGCGTCGCGCTGCCTCTCGATATCGCGTGTCAGTCGCCGGTCGACGCGAGGCTCATCCTTGGGGACATCGCGCTGCCTCTCGAAATCGCTTGCTGTCCGCCGGTTGGCGCGGGGGGCATCCGAGGGGATGTCACGCTGTCTTTCCATCTCGTATGCCTGATGCCGGCTGACCCGAGAATCCGCGGCGAAGTCGCGTTGCCGCTCGGCTTTGTCGCCTGTCAGCCGCCGTCCAGCGCGAGGAGCGTCTGCGGTCCCGCTTCCATCCGGTAGCGCTCTGCCTGCTGAAACCGGTTCCGCGGCACGCAATCCGCGCTTTGCCTGCTGAGGATCCACGCGGAGCTCAGACCGGCTTACCCGCGTGCCGGGCATCGCCCGGGAGACGCGCTCGATGGGCACCTCGCGCACGCTTCGCCCGCTCGCGCGCTCTACGAAGCGGCGGTCGGGACCGCGGTTGACGACCACGTTGTTCTCAACCACCAGATTGTTCACGATCCGGGTGTTGTTGACGATGACGGTCGTTCTGGACTGCGGCACGTAGCAGCTCCTGATGCGAGGGGCCAGGAAGTTGTGGGCCGATACGAAGACGAATGAGGAAGGGGCCGGCGCGTAGGAACCAAACGATACGCCTACCGAGAACCCCGGCGACACCGGAGCCCAGCCGATATAGTCGGGGCCGGTCCGGAAGACGACCCAGGAGGGCGCCCAGGTATATCCGGGAACCCAAACCCACCCGTAGTAGGGGTCGAGGACCCACGTGCCGTAGTGGTAAGGGATAGCGCCCCACTCGTAGTCGGATGCCCAGGCCCACCCGAGATCCGAGTAGACCCAGTGACCATCGTAGTAAGGATTCCATCCGGCATGGTAGGCATAGGGCTGCCAGACACGCCCGTAATCCGCGGATACCTGCCACGCACCGTGGGAGCTGAGGTGGGAGTAGAAAAACGAGAAGGAAACCCCAGCCTGGGCCGGGGGCGCAGACAGAACCGCTACCAGAGCTACGACGGCACCGATGAGCGCGACCTTTGCAAGCTTCATGAGCATCTCCCTGGACAGCAGCGCGTGCCGGGAAGCTTCTTCGCCGCGCTGCGTCCGGCCGAGCTAAGGCAAAGTAGATGCCAGCTCGCGCGAATATCGATTGCCCATTGAATCCAGGCGTCTTACGACGATGGTCGCATCTGCGGGCGACCGCTCATCCTCTTTTGCCGTCATCGTCGTGGGACAACTTCCAGAAAAATGGGGAATTTCCCCGATTGACTCGAGCAGGAAAGGCTGTGAAAGCCGCTCCTGGCGGGGCTTTGCCGCCAGTCCGTCGCCGACTCCAATTTCGCCAGGTTTTCGTCCAACGCGACGATGCGATCCGCACTCTGCTATTCTCTCGTCTTCATGCATCTTGAACAGGGTTCCAGGCTCGATCCCTGGAAATCCTCGGCCCTGACAAGGCCCTCGACCTCGCCGCGAAATCCGCAAAAAAGTAACAGGGCCAGGCGAGTAAAGCTCGCCCGAGCCTGAGTCGCGCATGTCGCCGGCGCTACTCCTCGACATGGGGCGTCCCTTCGACATGGCGCCGTGATGTAGGGCTGCTGCCGGCGGTCGAATTGTGACAGCGGGGGAGGGGGTGTCTGCCACGCGAAATCGAAGTATTTGCGCTAGTGTTCGTTCGTTTATTGCTTTCGCGGTATTTCGTGTTGATCACAGCCTGACTCACAAACGCTCCCGTCCGGCCATACGAAGAGCTGCAGCTGGATCTGTGCAGTCGGGACGAGTGCGGCCGACCTGCCGGTGAGGCAGCGGCTCCGGTGCGGATGAAAAAGTCCCTTGTGGCCGGATCAAGACTCCATCGCTCGTAACGAGCGATGGACTTCGAGTTTTGAAGCTCGACACCACAAGTGGACTCCATTGACCGTGTAAACGGTCGCATGCGAGGAGAGGAGTTGTGTTTTCCAAGCTAGGCTTGGTGTTCGGCAACCACCGACTTCTCAGTGGCCGAGAGGGAACAGTCTGGAAGGCGTCCGTGAAGGATCGAAATACGCCGAAGAGAATAAAACCACAAACACTAGCGCACTTACTTCAAAAACCCGATGCAGACACCTCCCCCCCTTGTCGGCCAACCAGAAAATCTGGGGCTCCTTATTCCAGCGGCCATCGACCTGGAGCTGTTCCTGCGATGATCCGTACAGGTCGGAACCACCGGCTCCGATCTGGTGCCGGGCGTGTCGAGACTTCCCGCGCGTGGCAAGCAGGAGCCGGCGCCGCCTGTAGTTGAGCGCCCTGCCAAATCGGTCATGCCACCGGTCCCGGGCGATTAACTCGTGAGCTCCCGGCCCTCAAGCGACCAAGTCGCACCATTGGAGACGCTTACCATATAATGACCGGCCGGCCGCAGCCCCGGCGGCCCGGACCCGCGCGTCCCCGGAGAGCCATTGCCCGTCGAGCCCGGAAAGACCCTCGGTCACTACCGCATCGAGCGCCCGATCGGCCAGGGCGGCATGGGCGAAGTCTTCCTCGCCGAGGACACCAAGCTCGACCGCAAGGTGGCCCTGAAGGTCCTCCCCGACGACATGGCCGCCGATCCCGACAGGCTGGCGCGCTTCCAGCGCGAAGCCAAAGCCGTCGCCGCCCTGAGTCATCCCCACATCGTGACGCTGTTCTCCGTCGAGGAGGATCGTGGCACGCACTTCCTCACCATGGAGCTGGTCGAAGGGAGCAGCCTGGACCAGGAGATTCCCCCGCCCGGGATGCCTCTGACCCGGGTGTTCGACATCGGCATCGCGCTGGCCGACGCGCTGGCCGCGGCGCATGAGAAGGGGATCATTCACCGGGACCTGAAGCCGGCCAACGTGATGATCACGAAGGACGGACGGGTGAAGGTGCTGGATTTCGGACTGGCGAAGCTGGCCCTGGTCGGACCGCGGGCAGGCCGTTCGCCTGCACCCCCGCAGGAAGACACACCGACCTCGGCGCCTACGGGTCGTGTTGGTGTGTCGCAGCCGCTGACCGCCGAAGGCATGGTGATGGGAACGGCGCCCTACATGTCGCCGGAGCAGGTGAACAGCCAGGAGGTCGACGCCCGCACCGACATCTTCTCGCTGGGCGTGGTGCTCTACGAAATGGCGACCGGCCACCGGCCGTTCGGCGGCAAGACGTCGGCCGAGACCATCTCTTCGATCCTCCGCGACATTCCACGGCCCGTGACCGAAGCCCGCCGTGACGCCCCCCGCCAACTGGCGCGCATCATCGATCACTGCCTCAAGAAGGATCCGGAGGAGAGGTTTCAGAGCGCCAAGGACGTGCGCAACGAGCTGCGGGAGCTGCGTAAGGAAGCAGACTCGGGCCACCTGGAGCTGGACGAGACGACCTTCGCGCGACCCGCCTCAGGGGCGACACCCACCGGCGCTCACTCCTCCGGTCCGGGGACCGTTATGCCAGCGTCTTCGCCTGGCGTTCCCGCATCGGGCTCGGAGCTGTCCGGACCGACGCCGGCGGCCGGATCCCGCCGGTGGCTTTGGCCAGCAGCCGGCGCGGCCGTTCTTGCCGTTGTGGCGATTCTCTGGTTCACCACCCGCCGCCAGGCCGCCCCCGGCGCCTCCGGCGAGCCCTCGGCTTCCGCGCCCGCGCCGACCGCCGGCCCCGCCCCCGTCGCCGAAGTTAACTCCCTCGCGGTCCTTCCCTTCACAAACATGAGCAGCGACAAGGACCAGGAGTACTTCTCCGACGGTCTGACCGAGGAGCTCCTCAACGCGCTGGTGAAGATCCCCGAGCTGAAGGTGGCGGGACGGACCTCGTCGTTCGCCTTCAAGGGGAAAAACGAAGACCTGCGCACCATCGCCCGCAAGCTGGGCGTCTCCAACATCCTGGAAGGGAGCGTCCGCAAGGCGGGCAACAAGATCCGCATCACGGCGCAGCTGGTGAAGGCGGAAGACGGCTTCCACCTCTGGTCGGAGACATACGACCGCACGCTCGACGACATCTTCGCGGTCCAGG
>DASTZC010000168.1 GCA_035764505.1 Candidatus Polarisedimenticolia bacterium | reverse complement strand
CCTCGGCAATGTCCCCGGAAGATACGGGCGGACAGGGAGTGGGGGTGTCGATCAGGGCCAGGCCGAAGATGTCGCGCTGCGCCCCCTCCCCGTACAGATCGGCGATGATCGCGCCGTCGGAATCGAAGATCACCTTGATGGCGCTGCCGGAAACAGCGTCGGAGCGGTTCCAGAAGTTCGAAAAATGGCCGGTGTTGGTGTCGCCGAAGCCGGTCGCATTGACATCGGGCAGGGGATGGGCTGAATCGATGCTGAGGGTCACAGGCCCCACGACGTTCCAGGTTCCCAGCGCCTGCTGGAGAAGCACGGATGCCTCGCCATGGCTTAGCAGACCCAGGCCCCCGGCGTCGACATCGCAGGAGATCGCCACGGGAAGGGTTCCGGGCGGCGTCCCGGGCCACGCCATCGGCGTGCCGTTGCTCATGACATGCCAAGGGCCCCCCGCGAGAGCTCCAGGCGGTGACCCGATGAGAGCGGCGAGCAAGGCCGTGACGACCAGGAGGAGCGCGCGAGTTGGCGGCGGAGTCAGCCTCGCGTTCATGGCGCCAGCTCCTGTACCATCCGGATCAGGTCGTCCGAAGTGAGCCGATCCGGCCGATGCGCCTCGCCCTTCGCAAGGCTGCCGACCCGCTCGACGGCACGCGGAGACATTCCGTGGAGCAGGCCGCGGTTCCCGAAGCCGTTGACGGCGATCTCCTTGCCGTCCTTGCCGGAAACCCGGAGGAACTTCCCCTGGCCGAGACCCACCGGGCTGGTCATTCCTGAGCGGCTTTCGGGATAGAGGAACAGGACGACTTTTTCGCCTTCATGGAAGCCGGGTGTCGCCTCGGCTCCCGGGGCGGAGAGACCCTCTGGAAGAAAGGCGGTCTGGAAGGTCAGGGTTTTCCCGCCGCGTCCTTTGAGGGTGCGATCCACTTTGACTGTGACGCGCAGAATAGGAATCCCCAGCGTCGGATGGGTCGCCTGCTCGACCGAGACGCAGCGGCCCACGACGATGCGCCCCGCCTGACTGCTCATCTCCTCGAGATTCAGGGAGCGGAGGGTCGTGGCATGAAGGAAGCCGGAGCAGAGAATCAGTAAGATGAGGAAGATTCTGGATCGGCGAAGAAGGTGGTCAAGCCTTATGACCATCAGTCTGCCGAGCGAAATCCGGCGCGGGCGGGTCATCGAGATACTCACGAATCGGCTCATCAAGGTATCGGTTGCGGCGCCCACGGCGCAGCGAGGCAGTGACGTTGGGGCATGTATACTGTGTCCAGTAAATGCGCGCAAGAGTATTCTTTCGGCCAACCACTGGGACCCAGCTGGAAATGATGTTCGATCTGGTCCGTCTATGTTCATGACCTATTCTCCCAGCGGCAATCCGTCAGGACTGCCTGACCGGATGGAGCCGCGCCGCGGCAAGTTTCACGGGTCCGATTTCGCTGTCCGGGAGACAGAGGATGTGAAAGCTCCCCTTTCGCGGCTCTCACCGGTATGAGCGAATCGAGACCGCTGGCCCCCTTCAGCGACGAAGAGCTGGTGCGCCGTTACCGGCGCGGCCTCGATCGGGAAGGAATACTCATGGAGCTGTACGAGCGGTATCGCAGCCTGACCTATGGCTTTTTCCGAAGGAGGATCGGCGTGCCGGAAGTCGCGGCGGAGGAGAATCAGGAGCTCTATCTGGCCGTCATGGAGCACCTGGGGAGCTTCCGGGAAGAGTCGAGCTTCAGGACCTGGTTGTTCCAGATCGCCCATTACCGCCTGTCGCACCTGCGGCGCCGCTGGGGGGTGCACGTGGACGAGCGCTGCGATGAGGTTCCCGAGGCTCTCTCGAACAGCCTCGCGGCGCCCGGATCGCAAAACCCCGAAGCCGAGGCGAGCCGAGGGCAGATTGCCGGAGCTCTGCGCCGCTGTCTGGCGGCGCTCCCGGAAATCGAGCGGGCCGTGGTCCTGGGACAGTACTACGAGGGGGTGACGCTGCAGGAGCTGAGCAAAGCGCTGGAGCTGGCGAATCCCAGCGGTGCCCGCGCCCTGCTCATCGCTGCACAGCGCAAGCTGCGGCGTTGCCTCGAGCAAGGCGGCTTCGACGCCGCCGCCGCGCTGGAGGCCATGGAGACCTCGTCATGACCGATCGATCCGATACCGACACCACCTTTCGTTCAAGATGCGGTTTCCTCTCGGCCGCCGACCTGCAGGACTTCCTCGACGGGCGCCTGGCAGCCGCCAGGCAGGAAGAATTCGACCGCCACGTCGCCGGCGGCTGCGCCGAATGCGTCACGCTGGCGGCCGACCTTGAGGTGTATCGCCGCCTCATCAAGTCGGGTCCGAGCGAATCGGAGCGCCGGGAAGCCGAGCAGCAGGCCGAAACGCTGCGCGAACGCCTTCGCAAAGAGCTGCGCCGACGTAATCTGACCTCGACCTGAGCCCCGGCTTTCAGGCTTTTTCGGCATCGCCGGCGCCCTCAAGGCGCGCGGTTCCAGAATCCCTCTCGAATCCTCCACAGCTTCTTGTGAAATCCTTCACCCCACGGCTCTCTCCCTGGCGAATGGACGAAACCGAATGCCCAAAGGAGGGTGCCATGAGCCAGGGACGAAAACTCGGAAAGCTTCTGGGACTGGTATGTCTGTCGCTCGCCGTTCTCAGCCTGCCGGGGGGGAATGCCTCCGCCGCGCTGCAGGATTCCAAGCGCAACGTGCTCGTGATCGTCGCGGACGACTTCGGGGTCGACCAGCTGCAACGGTACGTGGATCATTTCGGAAACATCCTGGACGCCGCCGGGCATAGGATCGACGCGCCCGACACGCCCAACATCGACCGCCTCGCGGATGCGGGGGTGAGTTTCGAGAACGTCTGGTCCAGCCCCGTCTGCTCAGCCAGCAGGGCCGGCCTGCTGACCGGAACCTATAGCGTGCACAACAGTATCTTTGACGTGGTCTTAAAGGACACTCCCGGCATGAGCACTTCGATGATCACCATCGCGGAAGCCCTCTCGGCCACCAAGGGCTATCACAGCGCCCTATTCGGCAAGTGGCACCTCGGAACGAACCTGCCCACCGACCAGGGCTTCGAGGTGTTCAAAGGGGCCATGGACGCGGCGCTTGACGACTATTACATGTGGGAGAAGCGGGAGTCGGTGCACCGCTACGATTCGGTCCTGCACAAGGTGCTCGTGGGCGATTGGACCATCCCCAAGCCCACCTCAAAGAGCAATGACAACTACGCGACCTTCGTGAACGTGGACGACGCTTCCAGCTGGATCCTCGACCAGACCGGGAGCTGGATGGCGGTCGTCGCCTTCAACGCGCCCCATCTGACCACGACCAAGATCCTGGACGGCCAGGATCCTCCGACCGATGGCGTCTGCGTGGGCACTGGTGAGACGATGGACGAGGCGGTGATCTACCCCGCCATGATCGAGTGCATGGACGCTTACATCGGCGAGCTCCTGGAGCGCATCCACGACAAGCTGTCGAAGACCACCATCATCTTCGTGGGTGATAACGGCACCGACAGCACGATGACCAGCTTCCAGGCTTTCAAGGGTCTGCACGGGAAGGAATCGGTTTACGAGGGCGGGGTCGCCGTGCCGATGATCATCGCCGATGGCAACGCTTACATCGGCAGCGGCACCGGGAGCGGCGCCGGGAAAGTCGTGAGCCCGGGGCGGTGGTCGAACGCTCTGGTTCAGCTCGTCGATCTCTACGACACCATTCTGGAGATTGCCACGGTCGGTGGAGCCTCCTCCTACAACAGCGCCGATTCCTACAGCCTGGTCCCCGTGCTCAACCAGACGACGGATGTGGTGCGGACCTACAGCTATACCGAGATCATCAAGAACGGCCAGACCCAGATCGCGGCTCGCAATTCGAATTACAAGCTGATCCATCAGAACGACGGCAGCTGCGAGCTCTACAACCTGAGCTCCGATCGCTGGGAAGAGGGCGATCCGCTGACGTTTTCGAAGGTCGTGGGCCCCGGCGGCAGCGTGTCGGTTCCCTATTCGATGCAGCAGCTGCTGCTCGGCAAGATGAACACAACCCTGGGTCTGTCCCTGACGTGCAACTAATGCCAGAGCGCTCTGATTCCGGCCGCCCATGTCGTGGGCGGCCGGCTTCTTTTGGGGGGATCCTCAGGAGAACTGCAGCTCGCGGTCGGCCACCGTCACGCGCAGCGCTCCGGCGTCGTCGGGCCGTTCGAGCAGCGCACGCGCCAGGGGCTGGCGCAGATAACGGTCGAGGCCCCGGCGCAGCCCGCGCGCGCCGTGTCCGTCGGCGGCGCACTGCTGCAGTAGCCAGTCCTCCGCGACGGGATCGAGCAGAAGCTGCAAGCGTCGCGCCGAGCCCAGCGACTCGATTGCCTTCACCTCCCGCCGCAGAATGGCCCGCAGGTGTTCCTTCTCGAGAGGGTGGAAGACGACGATCTGGTCGATGCGGTCGATCAGCTCCGGGCGGAACGCGGCTCTCAGGAGGACTCGCGGATCCGTCTCGGCCTCCTGTCCTTCCTCTTCCAGGAATCCGACGTGCTTCTCCTTCGGCGGGGCCGTCAGAGCGAGATTGGAGGTCAGGATGATGATCGCGTGGCGGAAATCGGCCTCCACGCCCGAAGCCGAGCGCAGGCGTCCCTCGTCGAAGATCTGCAGGAACAGGTCGTAGACCTGCGGATGCGCTTTCTCCACCTCGTCGAACAGAACCACGCTGTGCGGCGCCGTCCGGATGGGACCGACGAGCCGTCCCTCCTTCTCGTAGCCGACGTAACCGGGCGGGGCGCCGATCAAGCCGGCAATCGAGTGGGGCTCGGTGAACTCCGACATGTCGAAGCGCAGGAGACGCTTCTCGTCGCCGAAGACGGATTGGGCCAGGCCGCGCGCCAGCTCCGTCTTCCCAACGCCGGGAGGCCCGAGGAACAGAAAGACGCCCGTCGGCCGCTTCGGATCGGCCAGGCCGGCACCGGCCGTCACGAGCGCGCGCGAGACCGCCGACACGGCGTGGTCCTGCCCGACCACCCGGGCGCGCAGGTCTTCTTCCAGGCGCAGGAGCTTGCGGGCCTCTTCCCCCGACAGGCGCTCCACCGGAATGCCGGTCCACTGGGCGATCGTCCGCGCGACGTCGGCTTCGTCCACCGTCGCCTTGCCGCGGGCGGCCGAGGCATTGAGCCGGATGCGCGCGCAGGTCTGATCGAGAGCATCGATCGCCTTGTCGGGAAGCCGCCGCTGTGGAACGTAGCGGACCGTCAGCCCCAGGGCGGCGGCGATAGCTGCCTCGCCGATTTCGACTTGGTGGAATCGGGCCAGGGAGCGCGCCGTGCCCGCCAGCATCTCACGGGCCGCCTCCGGAGCCGGCTCGGCGACAAGGATCTTCTCGAAGCGGCGGTCGAGCGCCGCGTCCTGCTCGATGCAGCGGCGGTACTCCTCTAGCGTCGTGGCGCCGATGCAGCGGATCTCCCCGCGCGCCAGGCGCGGCTTCAGGATGTTCGATGCGTCCAGCGCTCCCTCGCTCGCTCCGGCACCGATCAGGACATGGATCTCATCGAGGAAGAGGATGATCCCCGGCGAAGCGGAGGCTTCCCGCAGGACTTCCATCAGCCTTTCTTCGAAATCTCCACGGTAGCGCGTCCCCGCGATCATCGAGGCGAGCGACAGCTCGATGATCCGGCTCTCCTTGAGAGGCTCGGGGCAATCACTCGAGACGATGCGCTGCGCGAGCCCTTCCACGACGGCGGTCTTACCGACCCCCGCTTCCCCAACGAGCACCGGGTTGTTCTTGTTCATGCGCAGCAGGACATGGCTGAGCAGCTCGATCTCGCGCTCCCTTCCCAGGATCGGGCTGAGCGCGCCGGCCCGGGCACGGGCCGTGAGATCGCGCCCGAACCGCTCCAGCATCGGAGTGCCCGGGGCCGTAGCCGGTGCGGATGCGGCCGCGGACAGACTCTCATAGAGCTCGGACAGGTTGACGCCCGCGGCGCGCAGACGGCGTACCGGGACGCTGTGTCCCTCGAACAGCACCGCCTCGAGAAGGTGTCCCTCCTCCACCCAGTCGGCGCCGCGGCGCGCGGCGATGCCGGCGGCCAGGCGCAGCACCTCCTGAAAGCGAGGCGTGAGGAGAATCTCGGTCCCCCACGGACGCTGAGGGCACGCGGGGGTCGATTCGATCAACTGGGTGACGAAGGCGCGTACGTCGATCCCCCGCCGGGCCAGCAGCGCTGCGAGTGAGTCGGAGTTGAGCAGGGCTGCGAACAGATGCTCCACCCCGAGGTAGTACTGCTGGCGCCGGCCGCTCTCGGCGGCGGCTTCTCTCAGGAGCTGCTGCATCTGGGCGGAAAGCGGAGGCAAATCCATGGTTTCCTCAGGAAGCCATCAGCTCGAGGGTGGTACGGCCCACCACGAACACCGTTCCCAGGGCGATGAGGACCCGTCCCTGGATCCGCCCTTCGCCCAGAAACGTGCCGTTGGTGGACCCAAGGTCTTCCAGCCAGTACTGTCCCGCGTCAATCACGACCCGGGCATGCTTCCCGGAGACCGACAGATCGAATGGAATCGCGAGGTCATTCTCTTCGGTCCTCCCGATCGACAAGGATTCGCCGGCGCTGCGGCGCGACATGCCGTCCATCGGGCCGCCGATCACCTCGACCAGAATAGCGTCGGGGCGTCGTGCCCTGCGGACCTTGGTGTCCTCGTCGACCACGGCGGTCTTGACGACAGGGGATTTCCCCGAAGAATCTCCAGCGTCCTCGACAGGCGGGATGGGACTTCTCCCAAGAAAGAAACCGTTGAATTGTGCAGGTCGTATGTTGAGTGGCGAAAGTATACATTTCCTCAGGACGCCTGTGTGCAGAAATCGGTCGTTTCGGCTCACGCTGCAAAAAATTAAGATTGCATTCGGTCCCGACCGCCGGATATTTCCAGGTTCAGGGCTGAAACCCCATAACCCCACGTCCGTCCACGGCGGCCGTCCTTAATAATGAGGGCGTCGCAGGCCCCCCAATTCTCGGGAAAAACATGCGCATCATGCTGACTGGTAGTACTTTCAAGCGCTCAGCCGGGATTCTCCGCCTGCCGGCCGCCCTGGGGCTGATATCCCTGGCGTTCGTGGCCGCCTTTGCCTGGCACCCCAGGTCCGGCTCGCAGGCCCTCGAAGTCCGCCAGTATTCGGGCCCGGCTCCCGCCGGCCAGGTCGCCCAGCCCTTCGAGGAAGGCTCCGTGGGACCTCAGGTCCGGGGAGACCGCTTCGGCAATGCCAAGGGGTGGCTCCAGCAGAAAGGCGGCGGTCAGCCTTCGGTGGTCCCCGCCGGCGCCCGGACCATCGATGCCGAGAATGGGCGGCTCTTCGTGGAGATCCCGGTCTCGGCCCTGGCGAAGCTTGCCGCGCAGGGTCTGGAATTCGAGCCGGTGGAGGACCCCGACCTCTTCAATGTCGGATCCGAGACCTTCGATGTTCGCGACGGCGAGCCGGCGATTCCGGCGGAGCTCATCGCCTCTCCGGAGCGCCCCACCCGCCGACCCTACCTGGTCAAGTTCGACGCGCCGATCCGCGAGCAGTGGCTCGCAGATCTGCAAGCCGCGGGCGCCGAGATCGTCCAGTATCAGCCGCACTTCGGTTACCTGCTCCTGGTTCCGCCGGGCTTCGAGACGGCGATTCATGGCCGTGCACATGTCGCCTTTGACGGGGAATATCACGGGGCTTACAAGGCGCGCGCCGAGCTCAAAGCCAAGGCCGCATCCAATCAGGGGATCGATATCCGAATCGTCACCTTCGATCTCCCGGGTGCCCAGGCGCGCATCGATGACCTGGTGCATGGCGGCGCGCGCCTGGAGACGCAGAGCGCCGCGGCCTCCACCAGCCAGTGGACGACCCTGCGCGACTACGTCCTGCGCGGCGTGCGCTCGCGCGACTTGACCGCGATTCTGCGCGACCCTGCCGTCTACTGGGTCGAGGAGTGGAGCGAGCCGCGTCCGGAGGACGAGCGCGCCGCGCAGATCATCGCCGGCAACTACGCTTTCGGCGGCCTGCCCTTGACCGGCTACTATCCCTTTCTGGCGAGTCTCGGGGCCGACGGCACGGGGGTCACCGTGGCGGTCGCCGACACCGGGCTCGATACCGGAGTTCTGGCGACGATTCACGAGGATTTCCGCAACCGGACCGCCTTCGCCACGGCCATCTGCCCCAACAGCCGCGACCAGGAGGGCCACGGGACGAACGTCGCATCGATCGTTCTTGGGGATCCGCGGCCGCCGCTGGGAACGAACCTTCTCGATTCGGACGGCTTCTTCTGGGGGGCCGGCGCGGCGCCCGGCGCGCACCTCTGGTTTCAGAAGGCAATCAATGACGGCGATTGCACCACCTCGTTCGCAACCCAGCCCAACGTGCTTGCCGCGGATGCCTTCAGCGTCGGCGGGGCGCGCATCGGCAGCCACTCGTTCCAGGACGGTTTGACGCCCGGCAACGGCTACACCTCGACCTGCGCCCTCTGGGACGCGCGCACGCGCGACGCCGACTCGGGGGTCGCCGGCAACCAGCAGTATCTCGTCGTCTTCTCGGCCGGCAACAGCGGTCCGGCGGCCGGGACGCTGACCTCGCCGCACGCCGCCAAGAACATCATCAGCGTGGCCGCCACGGAGAACTACCGCCCCGGGGAGTGCCCCGGGGTCTCCGGCTGCGGCGGAGCGGCCGACGACATCGATGCGTTGATTGATTTCTCTTCTCGCGGTCCTACCGTCGACAACCGGATCAAACCCGACATCGCCGCTCCCGGCCACGTCATCGTGGGGGCGCGCTCCTCGGTGGCGGCCTACAGTTGCTTCTGTGACCCCGGAGGCGGCACGGGGTGCTGCGAGTCGACCGGCGTCGACGGCGCCAACAAATACTCCGCCTATTCCGGCACCAGCCAGGCGGCGCCGCGGATGGCCGGGGCGGCCGCGGTCGTCTTTGATTGGTTCAACGATCGCTTCGGCGTCTTCCCGTCGCCCGCCATGGCGAAGGCAATTCTGATCAACGGCGCGGTGGACCTGAAGACCCCCGACATCCCCAACTTCAACGAGGGGTGGGGACGTATCAACCTGAAGTCATCACTGGCGAACCCTGCGGGCGCGATGTACACGGATCAGACCACCGTCCTGGGGACGACGGGCGATGCCGCGGCCTTCACCATCAGCGGCATCATCCAGGATCCCTCGCGGCCGGTGACCGTGACCCTCGACTGGACCGATCCGGCCGGGGCCGTCAGCTGCAATCCGTGCCTGGTCAACGACCTCGATCTGCTGGTGACGCAGGGAGCGACCACCTGGCGCGGCAACAACTTCACGGCGGGTTTCTCGAACACCGGTGCTGTCGCCGACACGCGCAACAACGTCGAGGGAGTGAAGCTGGCGCCAGGCACGCTGACCTGCTCGCCGGTGCAGCTCAAGGTGCGCGCCCAGACGCTCAGCGGCGACGGCGTTCCGGGCAATGCCGACACGACCGACCAGGACTTCGCCCTGGTCGCGGCGAATCTCGGCGCCACCGGCGTGCCGGCGGTCGCCGTGGCCTCTTCCACCCTGTCGGGCGGCTGCGACAGCGACGGCTTCCTGGATCGCGGCGAGACCGCGACGCTCGCGCTCGGGCTCCAGAACGCCGGCTGTGCTAGTGCCAGCGGCGTCCAGGCAACCCTGAGCGTTCTGTCGGCTCCGCCCGGGGCGACCGTGACCGTATCGCCTACAGGTGCCGAGGCCATCGGCGCCATCGCCTCGGGTGCCACCGTCAACCACAACTGGCAGGTGACCCTCGCCAATGCCGCCCCGAACTTCTGTGGCGGAAAGGCGGTCCTGCAGGTGGCCGTCACCGACGGCGCGGCGCACAGCTGGACGCGGACCGTGGAAGTCACGCTCGACGCGGAGTCGCTGACCCCGGCAACCAATACCGATCCGGCGACGGTCGACAACTCGTTCTCCAAGTCGGCCGAGTACAGCCTGCAGAGCTGCCGGACCACCTCGACGCCGACCTCCTGGCACATGGGCCAGACCGATTGCAGCGGCATCGTCCGTGACAGCTCGACCCAGGATCTCGTCTTCGCCTACAACCTGCCGGCCGGCGCCGTTTTCGGTACGCTGACCTTCATGCACGCCTTCGGCGGCTACTCCAACGCCAATTTCGCCGACACCGTGGAAATCGACATCGATCCGGAGAATGACGGCTCCTTCGTCACGCTGCAGAAATGGACGCAGGGGGCCGACAACCCGACGGTCATGTCGACGGCCGGTCCCTACGATCTGACTCCCTTCAACGCCACGCATGGCCCCACCGTGAAGCTGCGCTTCCGCTTCCAGAGCGCCGCCAATTGGCATGGTGGTCCCAACAACGCCGCCGGCTGGGACGTGGACGATATCGTCCTGACCTACTCGACCCTTGTCTGCGAGAGCCAGGTCTGTTCCAGCTGCTCGGCGCCGTCGACGCTCACCAACAACAGCGCTGCCGACGTAAGCGCATGCGCCAATTCCGGCGTGCTCGTCTCCTGGA
>DASTZC010000167.1 GCA_035764505.1 Candidatus Polarisedimenticolia bacterium | reverse complement strand
GATCCGGACGTGCGCCCAGACGGCGGATCACGTCGCTCTGATGGCTGACCATCACAAGGGCTACGCCGTGCCGATCGGCGGGGTCGTGGCCTATGCGGAGGCGATCTCTCCGTCTGGTGTCGGGTTCGACATCGCCTGCGGGAACAAAGCCGTGCTCACGGATGCCTCGGCGGCGGAGGTGAGGGAGAACATCCGGAAGATTATGGACGAAGTGTGGCGCGTGGTCTCCTTCGGCGTTGGCCGGAAAAATGACGACGAGCGCGTCGACCACGAGCTCTTCGACGATCCGGCCTGGAAGGTGGCCGCGTGCGCTCCGCACAAGGAGATGGCCCGCCAGCAGCTGGGGACGGTCGGCAGTGGCAATCACTATGTCGACATCTTCGAGGACGAGCGAGCGCGAATCTGGGTCGGGGTTCACTTCGGATCGCGCGGCCTGGGGCACAAGACTGCCACCTGGTTCCTGAAAGCGGCGGGCGCATCCGACGGCATGGATGTGCCGCCGTGTATTCTGCCGGCGAGCTCAGATCTTGGTGCGCAGTATCTGGAGGGGATGCGGCTCGGCGGGCGGTACGCCTATGCCGGGCGGGATTGGGTCTGTTCGCGCGTTGCCAGGATCCTGGGAGCCAATATTCTCGAGGAGATCCACAACCACCACAACTTCGCTTGGCGCGAGAAACACAATGGCCGGGAGCTTTGGGTCGTACGCAAGGGCGCCACACCGGCGTTCCCCGGGCAGAAGGGATTCGTCGGCGGATCGATGGGTGACGTCTCCGTCATCATCGAAGGCGTTGAAAACGAGGAAGCGAAGTACTCGCTGTACTCGACCGTCCATGGAGCCGGCCGCGTCATGGGCCGGATGCAGGCGAAGGGGAAAACGGACAGAAGAACCGGAGCCGTTATCCGGCCTGGTTTGGTATCTCCGGAGATGATGCAGGCGTGGGTTGCGCGCGAAGGCGTAGAGCTCCGCGGCGCCGGCCTCGACGAATCGCCGCATTGTTACAAGCGGTTGCCGGAAGTTCTGGCGCAACACGAGTCTTCGATTCGGGTTCTTCACACGCTACGGCCGATCGGCGTGGCGATGGCCGGGGCCAACGAGTTCGATCCATACAAAGATTGAGGAAATACAGTTCGGTATGGACGGGGATATCATCCGGTCTTGCGCACCGCGACAAGGGTCGGCAGGCACGGGCTACCAGAAAATCCGATAGATCGGCTCGACCTCGACGGGCACGTCTTTGATCTTGGCGAGATCCTTCGCGAGATCGTCGGGAAGAGTGCCGTATTTCGCGAACAGCGCCTCGGCGCCGGCGCGATCCCCCGCGCGCTCGATCTCCAGCGCCCTCGCCGTCAGATCGCTCAGCGAGCCACGCATCTTCGAGGGGTCCACCGACCAGCGCCCCGTGGCGGCATCGCGCAGGATGGCGCCTTTCTCGCGGGCGAAGTTCAGCTCCACGATGGCGGCGCGGCCATGCGCCTCGCCGATGCCGAAGCGAACGGCCCGGAAGATCGACCCCAGGTAGGAGGCGTAGTGCTCCGCCTCGGTCTCCTTGGGCATCACGTCGTGGTCGAAGAACCAGGCCATCGACACCAGCCCGGCAACGGTCGCCTTCATCTCCTCGATGGCCGACGCGAGGTCTCCGAGGCGCCGGTTGACGGGGTCCTTCTCGCCCGTGCCCCGCACGTAGCGCGGGCCCAGGGCGTGCGACAGCTCGTGCATCATGACGTTCTCGAAGACCCCCTGGGCCGTGACCTGCTTCGCCTGCTCCGGTACCATCAGCTCGCGGCTGATCGGCAGGATGACTTTCCCGACGCGCGCCTCGAACATGTTCTTCCAGAAGATTTTCTTGGTCCCCTTCTTCTCGTGGACCTTGGGATCATTGGGAAGGTTGGTCGCAACCGCCTGGTAGCCGACACGCGCGTCGCCGCCGCGACCGATGTCGCGCACCACCACCATGGGAGAGGCGAGTCCCGCAACCTTCCGCCGATCCGCCTCCGGATACGGCAGGTTGTCCTCCAGCTCCTGGAGATGCGTGATGTAGGTCGCCAGCTTCGCGCTCTCCTGCACGTCGCGGATAGCCACCGAGGCTTCGTAGGAGGCCTTGATCCCCATCAGTCCGTCCTCGTAAGTCTCGAAGGGGCCGAAGATCAGCTCGTAGGGGTTGTCTTTCAGGTCGATCCAGTCGCAATCGGCCTGGAAGTAGTCGTCGTTGCGCAGCGCTTTTGCCTTGGACAGCAGATAGCGCTTGAACGATTCGTTTTCCGACAGCGCCGCGGCAGCCTCGAGCTCCTTGGCAGCCGGACCGATCCAGCGCGCGTATTCTCCGTGATACGGAACGGCGATCAGATCCTTGCCCTTGCGCTTGACGACCGTATAAGGCGAAAGGAGAGCTTCCTTGCGGTCGGGGTGCGCCGCGACGTAGTCCTCGAGCTCCTTCTTGGTCAGATCGGGTGGGTAGTAGCCGGCGCCGGGCGGCAGTTTTTCAGCCCCATAGAAGGGTTTCCCCTCATCCAGCCGGTCGAAGGGGCCGGCATTGATCATGACGAGACGATAGAGCGCCTTGGAGAGAGGATCCGTCTTGCCTGCCAGGCTCTCCCGGATCTCGGCCGCCCTGCTGTAGGACTGCCGCCAGAAGATCTGGTCGATCTGTGCCGAGGCCGCCAGGAGATGCTTCAGCATCTGGCGGTCCTTCTCAGGAAGCTTGCGGGCGTCGAACGGCATCTCCGCCGGCGCATATTTCGCCAGCCGCGCCTGGATGTCCTCCGGGCTGCCCGCGGCAGCTGACTTTGGTTCATTTTCCGCCATCGCGCTCACCGCCCCGGCCAGCAGCGCCGCCAGGAAAACTCCCCGCGCCGCACCCGCAACGCCCATGACGCTTTCTCCTCAATATGCAACGGCCCGTGTTGGCTCACGATAAGAGCGAGGAGGATAGCTCCGGGACGCGGGCGGGGTCAAACATTTCCGGCCCAGGCACCGGCGTTTCTCAGGTCGGTGGAGAATCCCGCCAGCGGTTCTGGTGCAGCAGCAGGGCACTTTGGACCGGAACCAGAAGAGGCATCAAGGCTAATTTGAAACAGCATCGTGGCCTGCACGAAATCCTAACTCCCTCTGGATTCCTCGCGTCCCGGCGCGTCAGGAGGACCTCGCCATGTACGGAATGGCCCGCTCCCCGAGTCCCCTTCGTAAAGCTTTCCCCCGACACATGCTCGTGCTCTTCCTCGCCGTCGCTGGACTCGGAATGTCACTTGTGGAAGCCGTCACGACGCATCAGAGAAACCTTCCGCAAGAATCGGTCTGCGACACCGAGGTCCCGCGCAATCTCCTGGGCATGTGTCGCACCTATTGCGAGTCCCTCGACTGCGACGGCTCCGGCCTGGTCAACTCCGCCCACCGGTGCGAGACGCTGCTGCAGAATTACGTGGCCCGATCCGGCGGACAGCTGCCTCCCTGTCTCGGCATCGACTCGGATGGCGATGACGCCCCTGACAACCTGGACAACTGCCCCGCTTTCTACAACCCGAACCAGGACGACGCCGATTCGGATGGGCGGGGCGACGGCTGCGACAACTGTGAATTCGATCCGAACTTCGATCAGGTCGATACCGACCACGACGGACTGGGCGATGCCTGCGATACCGGCGCCAATCCGATCTTGTCCGACGTCGCCATCCTCAAGGGGCGAAGGCACTCGGAGTGCTCCGGGCTCATCCAGCTTTGCTGCGCAGATCCTCCTTTGTGCTCCTGCTGCTGCATGCCGGATCAGCTCACATTGCATACCTCGGACATCGATCTTGTCACCATCACCGCCCGCGCATCTTCCCCGCTTCAGCCACTCCTGGTGAACCTGCGCTTCCTGCAGCCGCCGGAAGACCTTGCGCCGGTCGGACAGGTCCCACGGCGCGTCACCTTCCAGATGTTTGACGTCGGGTCGGAGGTCATCGATACGGTCCTGGTGGATGCCCAGGAGCTCCCCGTCGTCTCGGGAGACCAGACGGCCGGCGACGGAATCTTCACCCGTAGCTTCTACTTCGTCACCCCGACCCAAAGCAGCGCTTTCGGCTGCGTCCAAAAGCAGGATGTGGCGAACCGAGGCGCAACCTACACCTTCTACGCGTCGCCGTTCGATCTCGACCCCTCCATCCCGTTGATCTACGACTTCCTGGTCCAGGCGGTGGACAGCTCCGGCGGCCTCGACACCAGTGCCGTGTTCCCCCTCACGATCCAGCGGACTTCCGTCGTGAATACCTCGGTTCCACTGGCCTGCGGACCCCCGACAGGAAATGGAGGGTGTCTTTCCGGCTCGACCGGCGCGGAGGCCCGGCCTTAGAAAGCAAACTTGCGGGTGGGTTCTTCCGGAACCGGAACGTCATGCAAATCAGGATCGCGCCAGATTCAATCTGCAACGGGGGACGTGCGGCCCCGCCGCTACAGGCCCCCTAGGAACCGCGGCTTACTTGGCGGGAGCGGCCAGGGCCTCGCGGGCGAGGGCTTCGGCGGCGGGACCTGCTTTGATGTCCACCGCGGCGCGCTGCAGCACGTAGATCCGCTCGTTGTTCGACTCGGCGTCGGCGGGGAAGAGAAAGAAGCCGTCCCGGTCGGGACGGTGGGAGAGAGTGTAGCCGCACAGAAGCTCGCCGTCCTTGAAGCGGATGGCGAGCTTCTTGCCCTGCGACGTCGCGGCGGGCGCGGCGATGAAGCCGCGCAGGTCCTGCCGCTTCGGATTTCCGGCGAGGCTCTTCACGAAGAAGACTGCCTTCAGCAGCTTGCACTGGACGTCGACCGCCGGGCCGCCTTCGGCTGGAGCCAGGTGGAAAACCGGCCGCGTCGGATTGAAGTCCTGGCTCGTCCCCTTCAGTACCTTCCCATCGAGATAGTGCACCACCATGCGCGCGCTGTCTGCCATGCCGCCCCTCCGGCGCGCATCTTATACGCTTTCCGCCGGCCGTTGAAGCGGCGAGACTTCCGGCGAGGCACCCATGGACGATGACCGGCCGCTCTATTTTCGTAAACGGGGAATGCTGGAACGGGAACTATCTTTCCGGAAGGTTGGCGAGGAGCTTTTCGAGGACGTCGAAATCGGCGGGCTTGGTGAGGTGGCCGTCGAAGCCGGCGGCCCGCGTGCGGGACTGGTCCTCTTCCTGGCCCCAGCCGGTCTGGGCGATGACCACGATTCTCTGGCCGCCCTCCATTTCGCGAATCCGCCTGCAGGCGTCATAGCCATTCATACGGGGCATTCCGAGGTCGAGCAGGACCACGTCGGGGCGGTCGCGCTCGGCGGCCTCGACCGCCGCGAGACCGTCATGGGCCGTCTGCACGTTGTGCCCCATGAGACGCAGGGCGATGGCCATCGATTCAGCCGAGTCGAGGTTGTCGTCGGCGACGAGAATGCGTCGGATCATGGACCCCTTTTCCTGGACCGTCTCCGTCATCACCGCCTCCAGCATGGGAGCCACGCCGTCCAGGGGGAGCCGCACCACGAACTCGCTGCCGCGACCCAGTCCCTGGCTGCGGGCCTCGATGTGCCCGCCGTGCAGCCCCACGAGCAGCCGCACGAGCGAAAGCCCGATCCCCAATCCCCCGGAGGCGCGCTCGAGCGAGCGGTCCGCCTGGAAGAACATCTCGAAGAGATGAGGCAGGTGATCGGGTGAGATGCCGATGCCGGTGTCCTCCACCGACGCGATCACCTCGTTGCCATGCCTTTCCACGGTCAAAGTGATGTGGCCGCCGGCGCGCGTGTACTTCACGGCGTTGTCCAACAGGTTCTGGAAGACCTGAGCCAGCCGCGTCGCGTCGGCGCTCACCGTCAGCGGCTCGTCCGGAATCAGCACGGCGAGCTCCTGCCCCTGCTGCTCCGCCTGCGAACGGATCCCCTCCGCGGTCGCCTGCAGGAGCGCGCGCAGATCGAAGCGCTCTTTGCGCAGCTGCAGCTTGTTCTGGGTGATGCGTCCCACGTCCAGCAGATCGTCGATGAGACGCTTGAGGTGGTCGACCTGGCGGTGGATGACGTCCTGGCTCCAGCGCATCTCGGAATCGGCCGGGCCCTTGAGCCTGATCACCTCGGCGGCGTGGCTCACGGCGGCGAGCGGATTGCGCAGCTCGTGGGCGAGGGTCGCCAGGAACTCGTCCTTGCGGCGGTCGGCGTCGCGCAGCGCCTCCTCGAGGCGCCGGCGCTCGGTCACGTCGACCGCGGCGCAGGTGATGCCGACCGGCTCGCCATGCCCGCCGCGCAGCGGCTCGATCGTCAGGTCGAAGCACAGGTCGCGGTCGTGGATCGATAGCCACATCTCTTCGCGCACTCCCTTGCCGGTTCTCAGGACGCCGCGCTTGAGGGCAGTCAGAACGGCGGCCTGGTCGCCTGGGAAGAGATCGTTATCGGTCTTGCCGAGCATCGCCTCCGCCGGGATGCCGAGCTGCGAGTTGTAGACCCAGATGTAGCGCAGGTCGGCGTCCTGGTTGGACACAGTGATGCGCGAGTTCTGCAGTGCGACCCGGAAACGCTCCTCGCTGGTCGCCAGCGCTCCCAGGGAGGACTGCAGCTCCGAGGTGCGCTCCAGGACGCGCCGCTCCAGCTCCTGGTTGCTGCGCTCGAGCTGGCGCCCCTTGCGATAGAGATCGACGAAGACGGAGACCTTGGCACGCAGGATCTCGGGGACTACCGGCACCGGGACGTAGTCGACGGCGCCGCTGCCGTACCCCTTCAGCCGGTCGAGATCGGAGAGCAGGACGGCGGAGACCAGGATGATGGCGGTCTTCTGGAAGCGCGGATGCCCCCGGATCATCGAGGCCAGCTCGAAGCCGTCCAGCTCGGGCATGCAGACATCCACGAGAATGACGGCGACGTCGCGCTTGAGCAGGGAATCGAGCGCCTCGTGGGCAGAGCGCGCCTTGATCAAGTTCTCTCCGAGGTCGCCGAGAATCGCCTCGTAGGTCAGCAGCTTCGAAGGCTGGTCGTCGACGAGGAGGATGTCGACCTTGTCGTCGGTGGCCCGGTTGATGTTCATGAGAGCTGCTTCCCACTCCGGCGGCCTCATCGACGCAGCCACATGCGCAGCGTCGCGAGGAGCTGCTCGGTGTTGACCGGCTTGGCCAGGTACTCGGAGGCGCCCGCTTCCAGGCATTTCTCGCGGTCCCCTTTCATCGCCTTGGCCGTCAGCGCGACGATCGGCAGGCGATGGAACTGCTCATCGTTGCGGATGGCGCGCATCGTCTGATAGCCGTCCATCTCCGGCATCATGATGTCCATCAGCACGATCGCAACGTCGTCGGTGACCCGGAGAAGATCGATCGCCTCGCGGCCGGTGTTGGCGGTGAGCACCTTCATGCCGCGGCGCTCCAGCAGGCTGCTCAGCGCGAAGGTGTTGCGGGCGTCGTCGTCGACCACCAGCACCGATTTCCCGGCCAGATGATCGTCGGACCGCAGCAGCCGGTCGAGCATCTGCTGCTTCTGCGTCGGCAGGTCGGCGACGATGCGGTGCAGGAAGAGAGCCGTCTCGTCGAGCAGCCGCTCGGGCGATTCGACCCCCTTCACCACCACGCTGCGCGCCAGGGCATGCAGCCGCGTCTCCTCTTCCGGCGAAAGCTCCTTGCCGGTGAACACCACCACTGGCACGTCGCGCATCGACACGTCGTCCCCGATCGCCTCCAGGACCTCGAAGCCCGACATGTCCGGCAGGCGCAAATCGAGCACGACGCAATCGATCTCCTCGCTGCGCAGTCGCTCCAGGGCCTGTTCGCCCGTCCCCGCGGCCACGATATCGATGTCGTCGTGGCCCAGCAGCTCCGACACGCTCTGCTGCTCCACCAGATTGTCCTCCACGATCAGCAGCCGCTTGCGCCGTGGCACTGTGAAGGCCTTGATCTTGGAGATGGCTGCTTCCAGCCCCTCGGTCGTGGCCGGCTTGGTCACGAAGGAGAAAGCCCCGCGCGCCAGGCCGTGCTGCCGATCCTCGTCGAGCGTGACCATCTGGATCGGGATATGGCGCGTGTCCGGATCCTGTTTGAGCTGCGTCAGGACGGTCCAGCCCAGCATGTCGGGCAGAAAGACGTCGAGCGATACCGCCCGGGGCCGGTACTGGCGGGTCAGCTCGAGCGCCTCGGTGCCGCGCGAGGCGACCAGGACCTTGAATCCCTTGTCGTGCGCCAGATCGGCCAGCAGGCGCGCGTAGTGGGGATCGTCCTCCACGATCAACAGCGTGGCGTCGTCCGGCCCAACCTGGTCTCGATCGTCGGGAACCGCCTCGACCGCCTGCTCCGCCTGCAGGAGGCTGGCAAGCGCGGGTGAGGCGCCCAGCTTCGCCCCGGCGGCGGCCACCTCGACCTCGACGCGCCGGACCGCCGCGGCGGAATGATGCAGGGGCAGATAGAGATAAAAGGTGCTCCCCATGCCCGGGGCGCTGCGCAGCTGGATCTCCCCGCCGAGCAGGGTGGCCAGCTCGCGGCTGATGGCCAGGCCCAATCCGGTGCCGCCGTACTTGCGGCTGGTGCTGGCGTCGGCCTGCTGGAACGCCTCGAAGATGATGCGCTGCTTGTCCACCGGGATGCCGATGCCGGTGTCCGAGACCTCGAACACCAGGACCGACGGGGAGTTCGACAGGACCGCGTGGCCCGCGCTCCAGCCGCCGTCGGAGAACGAGACTTTCAGGCGCACGCCGCCTTGCTCGGTGAACTTGAAGGCGTTGGAAAGCAGGTTCTTGAGCACCTGCTGCAGGCGCTTGGGATCGGTGGCCATGGTGCGAGGCAGGCGCGGATCGACCTCCACGTCGAAGGCCAGCTTGCGGGTCTCCGACTCGTGCCGGAAGGTCCGCTCCACCGTGTCGAGCAGGCTGGAGAAGTAGACCTCCTGCACGTCGACCGTGACCGTCCCCGACTCGATCTTGGAGAGGTCCAGGATGTCGCTGATCAGGTTCAGAAGGTCGGTGCCGGCGCCGTGGATGGATCGTGCGAACTCGACCTGCTTGCCGGTCAGGTTCCCTTCCGGGTTCTCCGAGAGCTGCTGCCCCAGGATCAGGATGCTGTTGAGAGGGGTGCGCAGCTCGTGCGACATGTTGGCAAGGAACTCCGACTTGTACTTCGAGGTCAACGCCAGCTCGCTGGCCTTCTCCTCCAGGGCATGGCGGGCGTGCTCGATCTCCTGGTTCTTGCGCTCCACCTCGACGTTGCGCTCGGCCAGCTGCTGCGCCTTCTGCTCCAGCTGCTCGTTGGAGGACTGCAGCTCCTTCTGTCGCGTCTGCAGCTCGCCGGCCAGCTGCTGGGACTGCTTGAGCAGGTCCTCGGTCTGCATCGTGGCCTCGATGCTGTTCAGCACGATGCCGATGTTGGAGGTCAGCTGCTCCAGGAACACCTGGTGGGACGAGGTGAACTCTCCGAGGGACGCCAGCCCGATCACCGCCTTGACGTTCCCCTCGAAGACGATCGGGAAGACCGCCAGGCTGCGCGGCAGGACCTTGAAGAGGACGGAGCCTACCGGCACTGCGTCGATCGGGACCTCGGGGACCAGGATGCGCCGCAGATCGACGGCGCACTGTCCCAGGAAGCCCTCGCCCATCCGGAGGCGCGGCGGGTAGCCCCCCTCCTCGGGATCGGCGTAGGTCGCCATCAGCTCCAGATGGGGCTCGCTGTCGGAGACGTAGCGGTAGATCACCCCCTGGTGCCCGCTCAAGAGCGGCACCAGCTCCATCAGCAGCATCTTGCCCACCGTGGTCAGGTCGCGCTGCCCCTGGAGCATGCCGGTGAGCCGCGCCAGGTTGGTCTTCAGCCAGTCCTGCTCGGTGTTGCGGGACGTGGTCTGGCGGAGGTTGGTGATCATCGTATTGATGTTGTCCTTCAGCTCCGCCACCTCGCCACGCGCGTCGACCTGGATGGAGCGGGTCAGGTCGCCCTTGGTGACGGCGGTGGCGACTTCGGCGATGGCACGCACCTGCGTGGTCAGGTTGGCGGCCAGAAGGTTGACGTTGCCGGTGAGATCTTTCCAGGTCCCGGCGGCGCCCGGCACGTTCGCCTGACCGCCGAGGCGCCCTTCGACGCCGACCTCGCGGGCCACGCCGGTAACCTGCTCGGCGAAGGTGGCGAGCGTGCCGGTCATGGCGTTGATCGTCTCGGCCAGCGCGGCCACCTCGCCGCGGGCCTTCACCGTCAGCTTCTGCTTCAGATCGCCGTCGGCGACGGCGGTCACCACCTTGGCGATGCCGCGAACCTGCTCGGTCAGGTTGGCGGCCATGACGTTGACGTTGTCGGTCAGGTCCTTCCAGGTGCCGGCCACGCCCGAGGCCTGCGCCTGGCCGCCCAGCTTCCCCTCGGTACCCACCTCGCGGGCGACGCGCGTCACCTCTGCGGCGAAGGCGTTCAGCTGGTCGACCATGGTGTTGATGGTGTTCTTGAGCTCGAGGATCTCGCCGCGGACATCGACGGTGATCTTGCGCGACAGGTCGCCGCGGAACACGGCGGTGGTGACCTCGGCGATGTTGCGCACCTGCGCCGTCAGGTTGCCAGCCATGGCGTTGACTGAGTCGGTGAGGTCCTTCCAGGTGCCGGCGACGCCGGGGACGACCGCCTGACCGCCCAGCCGCCCCTCGGTGCCGACTTCGCGCGCCACGCGCGTCACTTCGCCGGCGAAGGCGTTCAGCTGGTCGACCATGGTGTTCAGCGTCTCCTTGAGCAGGAGCAGCTCGCCGCGCACGTCCACCGTGATCTTCTTGGAGAGGTCGCCGCGGGCGATGGCGGCGGCCACCTCGGAGATGTTGCGCACCTGCGCCGTCAGGTTGCCGGCCATCGAGTTGACGTTGTCGGTGAGGTCCTTCCAGGTGCCGGCGACGCCGGAGACCTGCGCCTGGCCCCCCAGCTTGCCGTCGGTTCCCACCTCGCGCGCCACGCGCGTCACCTCCGAGGCGAAGGCGTTGAGCTGATCAACCATCGTGTTGATCGTGTCCTTCAGCTCGAGGATCTCGCCGCGGACATCGACGGTGATCTTGCGCGACAGGTCGCCACGCGCCACTGCGGTCGTTACATTGGCGATGTTGCGCACCTGGTCGGTCAGGTTGCCGCACATCGCGTTGACCGAGTCGGTCAGATCCTTCCAGGTGCCGGCGACTCCCGGCACCAGAGCCTGCCCGCCGAGCTTCCCTTCCGTGCCGACCTCGCGCGCCACGCGCGTGACCTCGCCGGCGAACGAGTTGAGCTGATCGACCATCGTGTTGATCGTGTTCTTGAGCTCGAGAATCTCCCCCTTCACGTCCACTGTGATCTTGCGCGAGAGGTCGCCGCGCGCCACTGCTGTGGTGACTTCGGCGATGTTACGCACCTGCGCGGTCAGGTTGCTGGCCATGGAGTTGACGTTGTCGGTGAGGTTTTTCCAGGTGCCGGCCACGCCGGGTACGTTGGCCTGCCCGCCCAAGCGGCCTTCGGTGCCCACTTCAC
>DASTZC010000166.1 GCA_035764505.1 Candidatus Polarisedimenticolia bacterium | reverse complement strand
AACGGTGCAGGTAGGCGAACATCTCGTTGTAGCGGCGGACCAGGGGGAGCGTGCGATCATGCGAGGCGGCGTCGGGAGCCGACTGGAACGCCCGCATCTTGAGGTAGCCGGAGGAGAACAGGAGGAAGACGACCCGCAGCGTCTCGGCCCGGCCGATTTCGCTGCTGCGGACCACCTCCGCCAGGCTGCGCTGGCCGTCGATGAGCGACAGGACGTAGCGCTCGTGCGGCTCCAGGGGCAGCGTGCCGGCCGCCTCATGGAGCGGGATCGCCTCGAACACGGCGCCCTCGGAAGGCATGCGCTCCGAGAAAAGCGACGTGTTGCGCACCGAGCGGATTCCCTCCCCCACCACCTCCAGGATCGGCAGACCCAGATCCATGCCACCGCCGGGAACCTGCGCTCCCTCGTGGAACTGGAACTCTCCCGCGTCCCACTCGAACAGCTCACCCACGATGTGCTGCGCCTGGCGGCGCCGCGCCTCCCAAAGGCTCCTGGGAGTCAGGATTCCCGCCTCGACCAGGACGCGCGCCGTGCGCTCGCCCTGGCGCTCGCGCTCCAGCAGAGAGTCGCGCTGCTCGCGCGACAGCTTCCCTTCGCGCAGCAGGAACCCCGACAGGTCGCCATCCGTCTCGTTGGAAAGCGTGGCCGCGATGCGCCCGTCCTGCACCTGCAGCGACACCTCGCGCTCGCCGTCCTTCAGCACCAGCACGCCGCGACGGTTCAGCACGCGCAGGAATTCCAGAACGTCGGAGATCGACAGCGCCTTCAAGCGGCCGGAGAAGCTGCCGTCTCTCGCCGGCGCCACCGGCCTCGAAGCTTCGTCTTGTCTTGGCAGGTCGGAAGTGGGTTCGGTAGAGCGATTCATCCGCGGCGATGATATGACAATCTCCGGTCGGCATTCAACCTTTCGAAGGCGGGGACGGCGGGTTTTGCGGCCGGGCTTTCAGTAGATTCGAAGGAGATCGATCCCGGGATAGTAGTGTTTGAGGATGGTCACGTAATCCGCCCCGCGCAGGGCCATACCGTAGGCGCCGACCTGGCACAAGCCGACGCCATGGCCCCAGCCCTTGCCGGAAAACAGAAAGGCGGCCACCGAGCCGGAAGGATCCATCTGTCGATCGATGGTGAAGAGGTTCTCACGCAACCCCAGCGCCGTGCGGATCTTGAAGCCGTTCAGGAGGAACGTCCCGCGGCTGCCGACCAGCTTGACCTGGATGACGCGGCCCGAGACCCCCCTCTTATTGACGATCACGTCCTGCAGCTTGCCGAGATCGACCCGCTTCTTCACCAGGTCCTCGAGCTCCTGCCGGGTATAGCGCTCGTCCCACCGGTAATAGCTGCTGGAGCGATCGTCGGCGGCGCCCAGCGTCGTCGCGCTGAGGATGAGAACGTCGACGTTGCCACCGCTTCCCAGGTGGAAGGTCACCTCGTCCCCCAGGTCGAGGCTCAGCTTCGGCACCGGGTAGCTGCGGCCGCGAACCGAGCGGTACAGGCAGACGCCGGGAAGGATCGGGTGGGTGTCGGGGACCCCTTTCTGGCTCACTTTCAGGACATTGCCTTCGACGCCGCGGAAGGTGGCGCGCTCCAGCCTCCAGGTCTCGAATTCCTGGGCGATCGCCGCGATCCAGGAGAGCACCGTGGCGCGCGTGGGGCGTGAGCTCAGGTGCAGCGCGCCGTCCGAGTAGGGAGCGAGGATCCCGCGGCTCAGCAGAAAGGCGACGTCGCGCGCGTCGGCCGCCGGTACGGCCGCAGCGTCGGAGACGTTCAGCACGAAGGGAAGGTCCCGCTCGTCCAGGCTGATCTGGGCCCGCTCCTCCCACCCGAACGAGTGGATCATGAACCGGCTCCATTCCAGGATGTCGCCCTTCTCGAAGCGGAAATTGGCGGGCGCCCGGCCGGCACCGATGACGCCGAACGCCCGGAGCCACCAGCCGAGCCCCTCGGAGGGGACCGCCTCTTGAAGCAGGAATTTGCGCTGCAGCGCCTCTTCGCCGACGACCCCTGACGCGAAGAGCAGGGCGAGCTCGGACCCGAGCGGATTCGAGGTGACGTTTTCGAACCAGGGGAGATTCTCGCGCCCCGTCACCACCATCGGAGACGCCTTCTCCGGGTAGCAGTCCACCCCTTTCAGGTAGGGTCCCTTCTGGTCGGCGAAGACATTGACCCCGTCCTCGGTGTGCCCGCCGCAGGTGGAGGTGTACAGCGCCTTGATCGGGACCCCGCCGTAGCTCGCGATATATCCCGCCGTCTCCTCCACGGCCCGGTTCGTCAGCGGATGCTCGGAGGAGAAGCCCTTGTAGACCTGGCAGGAGGGGGAATCGCACAGGTCGAATCCCGATTCGGAGAACTGGCCCCGGTTGGCCGCGATGTAGGTCCGGGCCGCGACCGCCTGCGCCTTGAGCGCCTCCAGCTCCGGGTAGACTCCCGGGCCCATCTCGTTGGGCACCACCCCCTTCAGGTAGTCCTCCACCGGCAGCTTGTTGATCACCTTCAATCCGTCCCCCAGCAGCCGCACCTCCAGCGTGCCGCGGTACGGCAGCCCATTCACCTCCACGGTGCCCCCCGTCGCCGCCGATTGGGCCACGAATGACTTCACGTCGATGACGTGGGAGTAGTAGCGCGAATCGACCAGGCGGAGCCGCGCCTTTCCCGAGGCAGGGGCGGGCTCCTCGGCGACCCAGATCTCGGTGAGCCCTTCCTCGAGCAGCCGATCGGTGAGCGGCGAGGCCTCCTCGCGGCGCGCGAACTCCCCGACGCGCACGCGGTAGGAGTTGCGATCGGGGTTGAAAGAAACGACCACCGGATCGGGAAGCGTCTGCTCCAGCCGATCCTTGAGGGCGTCGGCCTCGGCCTGCGTCCCGAAGGAGCCGACCTGCACGCGAAAGACCGAGCGCGCCGCGGTCCCTTTGGGAAGATCGACGATCACCACGACCGGCTCGTCGAAGCGCGCCTTCCACAGCGGCACGCGCCGCGTCGGGTGGAGCAGCAGCAGCCCCCCGGCCGCGGCCAATCGCGCTTCGGCCGGCTCGGTCGACAATCCGATGCGGACTTCATTGAGAGGGGCCGTCGGCGCCGGTGCGGCCGGCGCAGGCGTGGAAGGCGCAGAGGCCGAGGCCGCGGGCGCGGGCTGCGTGGAGGCGGCGACCGGCTGTCCCTGTTGTCCTTCGACGATCTTCGCCGGCAACGTGCCTGCGGCGGCGATCAGAATCAGGACGCGGGCTGCGCGGTGGAAGCGAATCGTTCTCGAGCCTCCTCGGCCAGGAGGCGAAATCTTAGCATAGAATATTTTGCATGCCTGAACTCGACACGGCCCGCATCCGCGGGATCGTCTTCGATCTCTGGAACACCCTCGCCTTCAACGATCACCACCCGAACCCGCTGATCGCTCTCGCCGACGCATTCCACCTGCGCGGGCGTCCGGGATGGTCGAAGATCCTCGAGACGGCGATGATGTTGCGCCCCTTGCCAGGCATCGAATCCGGAATCGAAGCCCTGGAGCAGGCCACGGGAAAGACCCTGCCTCCCGGCGGGGCCGCCGATCTCGCGCAGCTCTGGAGCACCGCCTGCAGGAAGACCCGCTTCTTCCCGGACGTCCCGCCGGCTCTCGAGCGCCTTGCGGGGCGATACGGGCTCGGACTGCTGTCCAACACCCAGTCGTTCGATATGGAGTTCATGGATGAGACCTCTCTCCCCCTGAAGGCGCGGCTTTTCTCCTTCGAGGCCGGACTCCTGAAGCCGGATCCGGAAGTGTTCGCACAAATGGCGGCGCGTCTCGATGCTCAGCCGGGGGAGCTGCTGATGGTGGGCGACAACCTGCGGGACGACGTGCGCGGGGCCGAGGCGGCCGGGATGCAGGCGCTGCTCATCCGTCGGCGCGGCGCGGAGCTCTCCTTCGTCGAGGCGCATGCCGATCGCCGCCCTCTGTCGAGCTTGTGGCAGCTCGTGGAGATCCTGCAGGCTTGATTGCATCGGATGGGCGGCACCAGGAAGGCCGTCCCGATCAGCTCCGCGGCCGGGAGCGGCGCAGCTCCACCCCCACCGACTCGACGATGCCATCCAGAACCGGCGTCTCCTTGCGTACCCGGATCAGAATCTCTTCCGCGGGCACCGCGTCGAACAGGGCCGCGACGATCCTTCCCGCCAGCGCCTCGATCAGGCGGAACGAGTCTCCCCTGCCGATCTTCTGGACGATGCGGTGCACCTTGCGATAGTCGAGGGTGTCGGCGATGCGGTCCGTGGCGATGGCACGCGAGTAGTCGAAGGTCAATTCGAGATCGATGGAATAACGACCGCCCACCTCGCGCTCCATGCGGGTGAGCCCGTGATAACCGTGGAAGCGGACGCCGGAGAGGAGGATCTTCTCCTTCATTTCCCCTTCTCCCGGCCTTCGAAAGCCTTGCGCGTCGCTCGGTCGAGGGCGCTCCCTTCGCGCGGCGTACAGGCGCAGTGGCCTCCCTTGTGCGTGGAGACGTGGCCGTGCTGCGAGCAATCTCCGTCGCATCCGCCGCACAGGTGATCGGTGCAGACCCAGCGCACGACGCGCGGCTCCTCACCTCCTTTCTCCTTTTCCTTCTCCTTGGCCGCCTGATCGGCTGGCGCGCCGGGGGGCTTCTGCGGCGCATCGGCCGCGACCGCTCCGTCCGGCTCCGATCCGAGCGCGCGCCCGCCGCAGGCGAGCGCCGCCGCCAGGCAGGTCGCCAGCAGCGCCAACCCCAGAATTGCCATCAGCCCCCTGGCATGCATCGCGGGCATCCTCCGGAAAAGCGCCTCATCCTGGTCCCGGGGCGGAGGCGCTGTCAAGGTACTTCAGCCCGGTGCCGGTGTTGAAGACCACCGCGCGCTCGCCCGGCCGGATCGTTCCATCGCCACACAGGCGGCGCAGCGCCGCGACCGTCGATCCTCCTTCCGGACAGGCCAGGATTCCCGCCGAGCGCGCCAGAGAGGCGGAACCCTGCTCCATCTCCGTGTCGCTCACCGCCAGGGCCGTGCCGCGCGTGGCGCGCACCCCCTGCAGGATCAGGCGGTCGCCCAGCGGTGCCGGCACGCGCAATCCCCAGGCGCGGGTCTCGGCGTCTTCCCAAGGCGAAGCCGCCTCTTTCCCCTCCTCAAAGGCGCGCACGATGGGAGCGCACCCCTGGGCCTGGACCGCCACCATCCGGGGACGTCGCGGTCCGATCCAGCCGAGCGCTTCCATCTCGTCGAAGGCCTTGACCATGCCAATCAGCCCGGTGCCCCCGCCCGTGGGGTAGAGGATCCAGTCGGGCAGCTCCCATTCGAGCTGCTCGGCGATCTCGTATCCCATCGTCTTCTTTCCCTCGATGCGATACGGCTCCTTCAGGGTCGAGACGTCGAACCAGCCGCGCCCTTCCCCTTCCTTCTTCATGGCGGCGGCACAGTCGCGGATGGTCCCCTCGACCGGCACAACCCGCGCTCCGTAGGCTTGCGCCTCGTCGAAGAAGAGCCGCGGCGTGTCGCGCGGCAGGAAGACGTGCACCGGGATTCCGGCCGCCGCGCCGTAGGCCGACAGGGCCGAGCCGGCATTGCCCGCGGAAGGAATCGAAAGCGCCTTCACGTCGAAGCGCTTCGCCATGGTGACGGCCATCGCCAGGCCGCGCGCCTTGAACGAGCCGGTCGGATTGCACCCCTCTTCCTTGACCCACAGATCCCGCAATCCCAGCTCGCGCGCCATCGCCGGTAGAGCCAGCAGCGGCGTGCCTCCCTCGCCCAGAGTGACCGGCTCAGCCGGGGGAAGGACTTCCCGCCAGCGCCACAATCCGGACGGGCGGTCGCGCAGCGTCTCCCGCGACATCTTGCCCGGCTCCAGCCGATAGCGCGCCAGCAGCGGCGCGCCGCAGCGGCACACGCCCGCCGGCCCGCCGGCCGTGTAGGAGAGATCGCAGCGCGAGCATTCGAGATGATCGAACAGCGAGGACTGGGAAGCGGATTCCCTCATGCGCGCCAGCCCTTCAAGGAAGCGTCTGAGGTCGCGCCGGGAGCCGGGACGAGGCATACCAGAGCCGGAGAGTCGCCTCCGCCGGCTTCCCCTGAGGCGTGAAGCCGTCGTCGGCCGCGCTCTTCGAGACGTCGAAGCCCGGGAACCACTTCCAGGCGTAGATCCCCTTGAGCCAGGGCTTCCTCCAGACGGCGCGGAACATCGCCTCGTAGCAGCGTGCCTGCAGATCCAGATTGATCCGATCCCCCGTCTTCCAGAGCCACGGCTGGACGGCGGCACGATCGGCGCTCCGGTATCCAACTTCGGTGAGCACTACGTCGCGACGGTGCTGCTGCGCCACCTTCTCGAGGAGCGCGACCGGCCCCTTCCATCCGTCCAGGAGATCCTGCAGCGTGGGGTCCGCCTTGTCGGTGAGGGGGAAATAGGCCTGCACTCCCGCGAAGTCGAGCGCGTCCCAGAAGGGAAGTGCCTCGAACTCGTGGTCCCAGTTGGCGGCGTAGGTCAGCTTGCCGCGATAGGCGCGCCGCACCTCGCCGATCAGGGCGCGCCACTCGGCTTCGTGCCCCAGGGTGGTTCCCTGAAGCTCGGTGCCCACCGCCAGCGCCTCGAACGAATGCTTCTCGGCCAGCTCGGCGTAATGCAGGATGAACTTGCGGTAGGAGCGGAACCAGGCTTCCCAGTCGGATGGGGAGCGCATGGCAATCTCCCCGCTCCAGACGCTGTCGTGCCAGCCCGCGACCCAGAGGTGCGGCTTCAGCAGCGTGCGGACGCCCGCTTTCCGCGCCGCGAGCGCCGTGGCAGCGAGCCCCTCGTCGGTCTCCCCCCAGTAGACGTCGCCTGCCGCGGCGATTCGGATCTCGGGAGAGTCGGCGCCACGCATCCAGCCGAAGGGCGTCTGGGAGATCCATTCCACGTGATCGCGCTGCAGCGGCCCGAAGACGTCGGGGTCGATGCGGCGGCCGGCCACGAAGCAGACGCCGCGCATCTTGCCGTCGCGCGCCAACCGATCCTCCGGCTTCGCGGCCCTCCCGGGAGAGAGCTTCGGGGGAAGGGCGGCCGCCGGGGACAGCAGCAGGAGCAGGATGAAACAGGTGGCGGCGCGCATGGCGGATCAACGGAACCGGATCCTGACGAAGCGCCGCTTGCCGACTTTCAGCAGGTGCTCCGCCGGCGCGGCGGCCGCCAGCTCGAAATCGGAAGACTCGACGCGCGCGCCGTCCAGCGCCACGCCTCCCTGCCGGATCAGGCGCGAGGCCTCGGCGTTGGATTTCGCCATCCCGGCGAGGACCAGCAGCTTGGGGAGCCAGAGCGGTTCGGCCGAGCAGGGGAGCTCCAGCGACTCCACTTCGTCGGGCGTCTGGCGTGATACGAAGATGCGCTCGAACTCGGCCTGAGCCGATTCGGCGGCATGCGCCGAATGGAAATCGGCGACGATCCGCTTCGCGAGATCCTGCTTCGCCTGCTTGGGATGCACCTCCCCCGAGGTCACCTTCTCCCGGAGCGCGGCGATCTCGCCCAGCGAGAGATCGGTGCACAGCTCGTAGTAGCGCCACATCAGATCGTCGCTGATCGACAGGACCTTGCCGAAGATCTCGCGCGGCGGCTCGTCGATCCCGATGTAGTTCCCCAGCGACTTGCTCATCTTTTCGACGCCGTCGGTTCCCTCCAGCAGCGGCATGGTGAGGACCACCTGCGGCTCCATGGCGAACTCGCGCATGATCTCGCGGCCCACCAGGAGGTTGAACTTCTGATCGGTCCCTCCCATCTCGACGTCGGCTTCCAGCGCCACGGAGTCGTAGGCCTGCGCCAGCGGATAGAGGAACTCATGGATGCCGATCGGCTGGCTCGCCTTGAAGCGCTTGGTGAAATCGTCGCGCTCCAGGATGCGCGCCACGGTGTATTTCGAGGCCAGCCGGACCCAGTCGTAGGAGGTCATGCTCCCCAGCCAGCGGCTGTTGAACTCCACCCGCGTCGCCTGGGGATCGAGCAGCTTGAAGACCTGCCGTCGATAGGTCTCGGCGTTGGCGTCCACCTGCTCGCGCGTCAGGGCGGGACGCGTCTTCGATACCCCGGTCGGATCGCCAATCAGCCCGGTGAAGTCTCCAATCACGAAAATCACCTCGTGCCCCAGGTCCTGGAAGTGTTTCATCTTCCGGATGAGGACCGTGTGGCCGAGATGGATGTCGGGGGCCGACGGATCGAATCCCACCTTGACGCGCAGCGGCCTTCCGGCCGCCCGCGAGCGCTCCAGCTTGGCGAGCAGCTCCTCCTCGCGCAGGATCTCCACCGAGCCTTTCTTGAGGATTTCCAGCTGCTGCGGCGCGGGGAGGAAGCTCACAGGACGCCGCGCTCCTTCAGGCTCACGTACCCCCTGGTGCTCACGATCAGATGGTCGGCCAGGCCGATTCCCATCAGCTCGGCGGCGCGGGCGATGCTGCGGGTGAAATCGAGATCGTCCCGGCTCGGCTCCAGGCTGCCGCTCGGATGGTTGTGAGCCAGCACGATCGACAGTGCCGAGCTCAGGATGGCGGGCTGCAGGATCTCGCGCGGGTGCGTGCGCGTCGTGTTGAGCGAGCCGACGCTGATCGTCTCGCGGCGGATGAGGAAATTCTGGGCGTCGAGATAGAGCCCGACGAGGTGCTCCTTGCGGGCGCGCTTCAGGTCGCGCACCTGCTCGTAGGCTTCCTGGGGCGAGCCGACGCGGAATTCCCCCTCACCGGATTTCATGATGCGCCGCGCCAGCTCGAAGGCCGCGGTGAGCTGGCAGGCCTTCACCTTGCCGACGCCGCGGCTGGAGCGCCACCCTTCCAGGGTGAGGCCCGGAAGCCCCTCGGCGCCGTGGCGGCGCATCAGATCCTCCGCCACCTTCAGCACGTTGTCGCCCTGCACGCCGCTGCCCAGCACGACGGCCAGCAGCTCGGTGTTGGTGAGGGCCCGGACCGAATACTTGAGCATCTTCTCGCGCGGCCGGGCGATGGCAGGCTCCAGATCGGACAACCGCGGGCTCTTCGCGGGGACCGGCTGGGGACGTGAAGCTTCGTGAGTTTCCATGAGCGTCTCCGGCGGCCCTCCGCCGCGCCTCCCCAGCAATCCGCGTGCCCCGGCTCCCCGGGCATCGCCACGGTCTCTCTGTCACATCCCGTCACGGCGGAACGCCGGGCCGTCCGCTCGCAGACGGCCGCAATCACCTGTCCGCCCGCGGCAGGATGCGCACGCGCCTTCCCTCCACCCTGAGGCGGTCCTCGAAGAAGAGGCGGACGGCTTCCGGGTAGATCCGATGCTCCTCTTTCAGGATCCTCTCGGACAGAGACGCCGGAGTGTCCTCCGGCTCCACCGGCACCGCCGCCTGCAGGACGATCGGCCCGGTGTCCACGCCGGAGTCGACCAGATGGACCGTCGCCCCGGCGAGGCGTACCCCATGCTCGAGGGCCTGCCGCTGCGCGTCCAGCCCGGGAAAGGCCGGCAGCAGCGACGGGTGCACGTTCAGGATTCGTCCGGCGAATGCCTTCAGGAAGACCGGCGTGAGCACCTTCATGTAGCCGGCGAGGCAGACCAGGTCCACCCGGCGCTCCTCCAGGGCGGCCACCATCCTCCGGTCATGCTCGTCGCGGCTGGCGTCGGAGCGCGAATCGACCACCACGGTCTCGATGCCGTGCTCCTGCGCCTTGCGCAGCCCTTCCGCGTCGGACCGGTTGCTGAGCACTACGGCGACCAGGGCTCCGATGCGTCCCGACTCCGCCGCCCGGACGATCGCCTCCATGTTGGATCCGCGCCCCGAGATCAGGATGCCGATGCGGCCGTCCGCCTTCAATGGCGCGATCCGGCGAAGATGACGCGGCGGTTCCCGGTGACCACCATCCCGATCTCCGGAACCTTCTCCCCCTTCCGGCGCAGCAGGCGCAGCGCTTCGTCCAGCTGCGCCGGCGCGACGATCAGGACCATGCCGATCCCCAGGTTGAAGGTGCGGCGCATCTCGGTGTCGGAGACGTTCCCTCCTTCCTGGATCATCGTGAAGATGGGCGGGACCTTCCAGGCGGCGGGATCGATCTCGACGGCGCACCCTTCGGGAAGGATGCGCGGGATGTTGTCGGTGAACCCTCCCCCGGTGATGTGCGCCATCCCCTTGATCAGGCGGCGCGCCAGAAGAGGCCTCAGAATCGGCAGGTAGGAGCGGTGCGGCTCGAGCAGCTCCTCGGCGAGCGTCCTTCCCAGCTCGGCCATCCGCTGGGAAAGCTTGAGCCGCAGAATCTCGAGCAGCACCTTGCGCGCCAGGGAGTAGCCGTTGGTATGCAGTCCCGAGGAGGCGAGCCCCAGGAGACGATCGCCGGGCCGGATGCGCGAGCCGTCGATGACGACCGAGCGCTCCACTACGCCGACGATACATCCGGCGAGATCGTATTCTCCCTCCGCGTAGAAGCCGGGCATCTCGGCGGTCTCGCCCCCGATCAGGGCGCAGCCGTTGGCTTTGCACGCCGTGGCGATGCCGGCGACGACTGATTCGAGGATCTCCTTGTGGACCTTGCCGGTCGCCAGGTAGTCGAGGAAGAAGAGCGGCGCGGCTCCCTGCACCAGGATGTCGTTCACGCAGTGGTTCACCAGGTCCTGCCCGACGGTGTCGTGGCGCCCGGCGGCAATCGCCACCTTCAGCTTCGTCCCGACGCCGTCGATGCTGCTCACCAGGACCGGCCGCTTCAGGCGCAGCTGCCCCAGATCGTAGAGTCCTCCGAAAGCGCCGATTTCGGTCAGGACGGCGCGCGAGAAGGTCTCCTTCGCCAGGTGCGAGAAGCGGGCAACGGCCGACATCTTGGCGTCGATGTCGACGCCGGCGTCACGGTAGGACACGGCGCGCGAAGGGATTTTCCGGGTAGTGACTTCACTGCGTCGGGCGGTCCTGGGCATGGAAGCCTTCCGGGAGGGGGCGGAAATCCTTCTCTCCGCCGCGGGAAAGCGCGGATTATGGCACACGGCTTTCCGGGCTGTCAAAACTATCTGATTGCAGCGAAAAGGGTTGGCGGAATATCGGAGTGTGTCGAAAAAGAGCGGAAAGTGCTCTCCAGCACTGGAACCTGAGGCCGGTTTTGGCTAGTATGTCGTTGCCAAATCCACTGTTTCGACGTACTTGGAGAGACTGCCGGCTTGTTCTTGGCGCGCGGGCGAGCAATGGTGAAGTATTGCGCTCGAGAGGGGCCTGACAGCTGATGCCTCACCCACGCTCGACTTGTGCTCCGCGATCGCGTGTCGTCACACCGGTTGCCGTTCTCCTGGCTTCCTTGCTTCTGTTGTCCTCACTTCCCGCTTCCCCGGATGACGAGCAGGCCCCGGCCGCACCTTCTCCCCGCGTCTCGCAGGAGGTTGCTGCCATGGGGGCGGGCGGTCCCGTGCGCGTCATCATCTATTTAGATCTTCCCGATGCGGCCTCGCCGTCGCAGCGCCGCGCCGACATCGCGCGGAAACAGGACGAGGTGCTGCGGGCTCTCACCGCCAATGACTTCACGATCCGCTGGCGCTACGCCACGGTACCGGCGCTGGCCGGGGACCTCCACGCCGGCGGGCTGGCGAAGCTTTCCGCCCTTCCCGGAGTGCTGAGCGTCGACCTCGACATCCCGGCGCAAAAGCACCTGGCCCAGTCCGTCCCCATCATCAATGCCGACGACATGCATGCTCTCGGCTGGCGGGGACAAGGGGTCACGGTGGCCATCCTGGATACGGGGGTCAATGCGGCACATCCCGATCTCTCCGACGACATCATCGCCCAGGAATGCTTCTGCACCGGCGGCTGCTGTCCCAATGGCAGCAGCCGGATGTCGGGGGCCGGGTCGGCCGCGGACGGAGACGGTCACGGAAGCAACGTCACCGGGATCGTGACGGCCAACGGGGTCGTATCCTCGATCGGCGTGGCCCCGGACGCCGGCATCGTAGCGATCAAGGTCCTGGACAACAACGGAAGCGGTTTTCTGAGCGACACGGTAGCCGCCCTTGATTTCGTCGACAATTTCCGTCCCGACGTGAAGGTCGTGAACATGAGTCTGGGAGGCGGTCTCTTTCCAGGAAACTGTGACGACGTCTCCAGCACCACCCGGTCCTTTCGCGACGTCATCAACAGCCTGCGCACTCACGGGGTGACGACTTTCGCTTCTTCGGGCAACGATGCCTCGGGAACGCTGATGAGCCTTCCCGCCTGCATCGCCAACTCCATCTCCGTGGGCGCCACCTACGATGCCAGTCTGGGAAGCCTGAGCTGGGGCGTTCCGCTGTTGTGCACCGACTCCACGACCGTGGTCGACCAGGTGACCTGCTTCTCCAACAGCAACTCGACCACGGATCTCTTCGCTCCGGGCGCGCTCATCCGCTCCTGCGGCACGGGCGCGGGCGTGGTCACCTACGGCGGGACTTCCCAGGCCTCGCCGCACGCCGCCGGCTGCGCCGCCGATCTCCTCTCGGCAATCCCTTCGCTGACGCCGGCGCAGATCGAGACCGCCCTCGAGACTTCCCCCGTCCACGTGATCGCCCCGCAGAATTCCCTGTCGTTTCCGCGACTCGACTGCCGGGCGGCCCTGATTTCCCTGGGCGCGTGCGTCGATCTCGATCAGGATGGCTACGGCCAGCCCGCCTCCAGCGAATGCCCGCATCCCCAGGCCGACTGCGACGACTCGCATGCCGCCGTCTACCCCGGCGCCCCGCAAATCTGCGACGGGTTGAACGACAACTGCAGCGCCCCCGGCTGGCCCACCGTCCCCGCCAACGAGGTCGACGCCGATGCCGACGGCAGCCCGCAGTGCGCCGACTGCAACGACGGCAACTCGACGGTTTACCCCGGCGCGCCGCAGCTGTGCGACGGGATCAACAACAACTGCAGCGCCCCCGGCTGGCCCACGGTGCCGGCGAACGAGCACGATGGCGACGGCGACGGCCGCCTCGCCTGCAACGACTGCAACGACGGCAACGCCGTCATCTACCCGGGCGCCCCCCAGGTGTGCGACGGCTTGAACAACGACTGCCAGCACCCCCTGTGGCCGTCGCTGAGCTCGACCAACGAATTCGACGACGACAACGACTCCTTCTCCGAGTGCCAGGGAGACTGCAACGACAACAACTTCCGGGTCTATCCCGGGGCGCCGCAGATCTGCGACGGCAGCAACAACAATTGCTCCGCCCCCGGGTGGCCCTCCCTGGCGGGCACCAACGAGCTCGACGACGACAACGACTCCTTCTCCGAGTGCCAGGGAGACTGCAACGACGCCAATAACAAAGTCTACGCCGGGGCGCCGCAGATCTGCGACGGATTGAACAACAACTGCACGGCCACCGGCTGGCCATCCCTGGCGGGGACGAACGACGCTGACGACGATGGAGACTCCTTCAGCGAGTGCCAGGGAGATTGCAACGACGCCGCGGGGACCATCTTCCCCGGCGCGACCGATCTATGCGACGGATTGAACAATAACTGCCTGGCGCCCGGCTGGCCGGCTCTGGCGGGGACGAAGGACGCCGACGACGACGGCGACGGGAGCAGCGAGTGCGCCGGCGACTGCAATGATGCGGATCCTTCCACCTACGCCAACGCGCCCGAGTCCAACGACGCCCGGGACAACCAGTGCACCGGGCAACCCGGCTTCGGGGTCGTGGACGAGGTCTCCGGCATCTTCGGCTTCAACACTTCCGGCTCGAATTCGCTTCTTTCGTGGCCGCCGCAGGCCGGCGCTTCCGGGTACGAGCTGCAGCGCTCCGGAACGCCTTTCCCGTCCGCCAACCCCTATGTCCTCTCAGCGACCATGTCCGGCACGACGAGCTACTCCGATCCCAGCGTTCCGCCGGCTGGGACAACCCTCTACTACCTGGTCCGGGCGCTCGCGCCGAATCTCGGTAGCTGGGGGCAGAAATCGAACGGTCAGGAGCGAGCCGGCATCGCACAGCCCGAGACGCAATGCGCCGACACGCTGGACAACGACGGTGACGGCCATGCCGATTGCGCCGATCCCGACTGCTTCGTCCAGGCAGCCTGCGCACCGGCGGTCTATTCGTTCACCGACACCGCCGGGGACGACGTGACCGGCACCAGCCTGAAAGATTTCTTCAACGCGCATCCCGCCGCCGCGTCGGATTTTCTCCTCTTATCCATCACCGGGCCGGGGCTCACCGATTACGTGCTGTGTGCTGAGCACGCCGATTTCTATCGCAACAGCTACCTGAGCCTCGCCGACGCCGGTGGCACGGCCAGCTCGGGCTCCTGGAACCGCTGGACCTTCCAGGAAGGGGGAAGCTGGAGCGCTCCCGAAACGGCCTCGTTCGAGAATCGCTTCGGCGCGAATTGCGTCGATGATCGCTCCTGGTGCCCCGAGGACCTGCTGGCGAACCGCAGCGTCGCCCTCCTGCCGGAGCAGATCGATCTGTGCGAGTCGCTCGATTTCTATGACGGCTGCAGCACCGGGTCCTGGGTCGTGACCGTGAAGATTGGCCACACGCGCCTGGCGACCTGCGGGTTCTAGCTCGTCAATCGGCTCTCGCATCGCCCGGTCAAGCTCGTCCAGCTCCGGATGGTCTCGCGGCCACGGCGCGAGACGCCGGAGTTTCAAATCGTCATCTTTTTGTCGCAATGCTGGAACGCGCGGAATTCGACGTTCCTTTCCCGCTCAGCCTGGTAGGAATGCCGTCGCGGTCGAAATTAGCGCGACGGAAGAATTCCCGCGGAATTCATGTATTGGGGAAAATCTTCGGTCTCAGGAAGGGTGTGAAGTTCGGGGGAACGACGTCTTAGCGGGATCCCGACCCCGAGCCGCGCTCCAGGCTGCGAAGCAGCCGGCGCAAAGCCACCGGATCCCAGTCTCTCCGAAGAAGTACGACACGGCCCGAGGTGCATGAGCGCGCGCCCCGGGAGGGGTGAGAGGCCTCCAGAAGGGCCGATTCCCAGGAGCGGGACCTCCGGTTTCGCCGCAGGGTGTGGGCCACAGCGCTTTTCGATGACATTCGCACGTCTTCTCCAGCCGACCGGGGAGATTCTACGGGATTCGAGACCCAACTCCGAAGGAAAACTCCGAAAGGCGCGGTGGTGGCTCCGCGCGCAGGATCGGGTTTTCGCCCGACAGTCTTCATTACGCAGAAGCGCTCCCCGAGGTTCCAACCTTCGACGATTTCCGTCCAAGCTGTTGTTCCGGCGATGCGTCGCTGCGCGAGTTACGCCGAGGTTGCGGATACGTAATCGCTCTTACATCGATGACGTCGAGCCGACCGGATTAGGGCGCGTCGAAGGGGCGCGTCAGGACGGCGGCGTAACTCTGCAAGCAAGGGACCAATCGACGGCCGAAGGCAACGTGATTTAGGATACGCGACATCACCGTGGCGCTGCACCGCGCAGCCGTTCTCTTGCAGGAGCCGAATCGATCCCATGCCCTCCTTTCTGGCGGATACACCGATCGGCGATTGGCTGAGCTCCCCATGGCTGATCGGAGCGGCAACCTTCCTCGTCTGGATGGTGCTTTTCCTGGTGCTCCGGCGCTTCGTGCTGCGCTCCCTGACGCGCATGGCGGCGCGCACCAGCTGGACCTGGGACGACGTGATGGTCAAGGCGCTCTCGGGACCGCTCCTGCTGGCTATCCTGTCGAGCGGCCTGCTGGTGTCGGAGCGGATCCTGCCTCTCTCCCCCGAGTGGGATCGTGCGCTGGATGTCCTGCTCACCGCCTCCCTGGCCCTGGGACTGGTCGTTTTCGCCGACCGCGTGTTCCGCGGCCTGCTGGATCGCCTCGCGGGAACTCATCCCATCCTGCAGGGGACGAAAGGGCTGGTGCAGGGGCTGGCCCGCGGGGCGCTGATTGCGCTCGGGCTGCTCATCTTCCTGGACAGCATTGGAATCTCCATCACCCCGATCCTGGCCTCCCTCGGGATCGGCAGCCTGGCCGTGGGCCTCGCGCTGAAGGACACCCTGGCGAACTTGTTCGCGGGAATCCAGATGATCCTGGATGAAACCGTCAAGCCCGGCCACTTCATTCGGATCGAGGGATCGATCGAGGGAACGGTGACCAGGATGGGATGGCGCGCCACGCGCATGCTGACCAACCAGAACACCACGGTGATAGTGCCCAATGCCAAGCTCACCGAGAGCGTGATCACCAGCTTCAGCCTGCCCGCACCGGAGGTGGACGCGCGCCTGGAGCTGGGGGTGCACTTCGACAGCGATCTCGACAAGGTGGAGAGAGTGGTCCTGCAGACGGCGCGCGACATCGCCCGGCGCTTTCCCGAGGCCGCCACGGGGGCGGAGCCGCGCCTGCGGTTCACCGACCTCGGTGATTCCAGCATCAAGCTGGCCGTCATGCTGCGCGCCCGGGACCATGAAGGGAGCCTGGTCCTGAAGCATCATCTGATCAAGACGCTCCCGGCCACCCTGGCGCGCGAAGGAATCGTCATCCCCTTTCCGACGCGCACGCTGGATCTGCCGCCCGAGAGGGTCGAGGGGCTGCGCCCCATGCCGCCGGGAGACGATCATCCGGCCGATGCCGCCGGACGCACGGAGTGAAGCGGAAGGAGAAAGCCAGAGGGAAAGCGTGGGCGGGATCGCCCCATCCAGTGTCTAGCGGACGATGTCGGTGCTCTGCAGGACGTCGATCAGCCACTGGTGATCCTGCTTCAGCACCACGCAGCTGACGACTCCGGTGGCCTTGGATCCGATCTCGGGGTCGGCGGCCCAGCGGAAGACGGCGGTACGGACGTTGCCGTGGTCGCGCACCGTGACGGGGCCGGAGAGATGTACCCGGGAGACGCTGGCGGGATCCCGCAGCAGCTCGCCGATGGCCAGCCGCCCCAGCCGGCAGTCTCCCTCGGAAGTCAGGTAAGTGGCCGCCGGCGTGAAGTGATCCGTGAACGCCCCTTCATCCCCCCGATTCCAGGAATCGAGCAGACTCCGGACCAGGCTCGTGACTTCCTCGTCGACCTGGGGCATTCGACACAATCCTAATCGGTGGGCAACGGCGCTCGTCGCCTGTCCGCGGGCGGAAGCGGCGGATCGTCCGGGGCGGATTTTCCTCCCGATCCGCCACGCGACGCAACCCGCCTCACGGCGCTGAAGATTTCCTGCAACTTCGCGGACCGAAGAGCATCCGAAGAAAGACGGGGCCCTCTTCTGGGGGCACGACCTGCCGATCCGATAAGATAGGTCCCGGGCGCGGCGCCTCCGATCGGCGCCGCCGTTGATTCCGCGAGACGAGGGCGGCATGAACCGGCGTGCTTTCATCAAATACGGCCTGGCCGCGGGAGCCGGGCTCCTGGCCCTGCCGATTGTCACGCCGTCCAAGGAGGACAAGCCGATGCATCAGGATCCCACCGCGCTTCCGGGCGGCAAGCTGGAAAAATCGAAGCAGGAGTGGAAGAAGATCCTTCCCCAGGAGCGCTACGCGGTGCTGTTCGACGAGAAGACCGAGCGGGCCTTCACCAGCCCGCTGAACGACGAGAAGCGGACCGGAATGTTTCTGTGTGCCGCCTGTCTCATGCCGCTGTTCAGCTCGCGCGACAAGTTCGACAGCGGCACCGGCTGGCCCAGCTTCACGCAGTCGCTGCCGGGAAGGCTGGGGACCAAGACCGATTATTTCCTGATCCTGCCGCGCACCGAGTATCACTGCGCCCGGTGCGGCGGCCATCAGGGCCACGTCTTCGACGACGGCCCGCGCCCCACCGGCAAGCGCTTCTGCAACAATGGCGTGGCGCTCGAGTTCGTGCCGGAGGGGACCGCGCTTCCCGAGCTGAGGCGGTGAGCTCGAGCTGAGGGCATTACCGCCATCTCACAGGTGGTGGCGGGATTCTTCCTGGCCCCGGTCGGCGCCATCGTTCGAACGCCAGCGAAAGCGGTGGCGCAGTGGCGAAGGACGATCTTCCACGACGTCCGCGATGAGCCGTCCCAGCAGCGGGGCGAACTTGAAGGCGTGTCCGCTGTCGCCCGAAGCCACCACGAGACCTGCCGCATCCGGATCCTGATCGATCCAGAAATGCTCGTCGCGCGTGTCGCAGTAGAAGCAGGTCCTGCGCTCGGCGATCGGCAGCGGCGCCAGCGTCGGGAAAGTCTCCTCGAGGAAGCGGCGCAGCGAAGCTTCCTGCGATAGGGCCTGAGCCGGGTCCGGATCGCGAGGTCCGGCGGGGTCTCTCTCCTCCCCCATTCCATGATTGGCGATCTTGACGATCCCGTCCCGATTCATCGGGAAGCCGTACCATCCCGTGTTCGAGATGTCGGCGGTGAAAACCGGAAACAAGCCCTCGAGATAGAGACGGCGGCTGGGGGGACGGAAGTGGTAGATGGGATGGGCCGTGGCCCGCAGCGATCCGGCCAACCGGGGCAGGAGCTTCGGCGTCCAGGCTCCGGCGGCGACGACGACCCGATCCGCCGCGAGCTTCTCGCCGTTGCCGGCAATCAATCCGGTGATGCGGCCGCCTGATTCGGAGAGCTCGCGCAGGGTCGTCTCCGGCCGGATTTCCACCCCTTCCACGCGCGCCATCTCGGCAAGCCGCGTCACCACACGGCCGCTCTCCGCATAGCCGCCCTCGCGCTGGTAGAAGCCATCGGTGTAGGTCTGCGCTTTCCAGGCGGGGAACCGCCGACGGAGATCGGCCGGCGCCAGCCTTTCGGGCTGCTTGCCGCGCGCCTCCAGGACCCGGAAGCTCTCGTGCTCGAAGCCTCCCGGCCGCATCGGCTGGCGGGTCAGGGACAGGACTCCCGTCTCGTGGAACAGGGGCTCCATCCAGCGGCCGTTCCAATCCCTCCAGATCGACAGCGCCTCCTCCATCATCTCCGTGTAGGTCTCATCGCTTCCGTAGGCCAGGCGCACTACCTTGCTGATGTCGGTCGAGGCGGCCAGAGGATGCGGCAGCGGTCCCGGATCCACGAGCAGGACATCCCAGCCGCGGGCTCGCAGCTCGCGCGCCGCGGTCACGCCGAAGATCCCGCCTCCCGCGATGATGCTCTTGCTCATGACCCTTCCTTCCCTGGGCTTTCGATCGGAGCGAGGAACTCAGCGACCTTCTTCTTGTATGCGGCTGGATCGAACTCGAAGAGATCCTCGCGCCCGGCCTTTTGCAGGATCCACAAGGTGGTCGGGTAGGGGCCGGCGTGGAACAGTGCCGACATGCTGGAGGCAGGAATCGTCTCGTCGAGAGCGCCGTATCCCAGGAGGACCGGGCAGCGCGCGCGGCCCAGCCGCTCCACCGGCGCCAGCTCCGACGGTGTGAACCCGAGGCGCGGCCGGACCTGCATCAGCACCAGCGGAGAGAGCAGCGACGCGAGGGGGCCGGTGCGCGCGCGCACCTTCGCACGCACCGAGGTATCGAAGCGATCCGGCATCTGCTCGAGCACCGCCGCGCGCACCCCCTGCCAGTCATCCACCGCCATCACCGCCGCCGACGCCCCCGCGCCCTTTCCCTGAAGGACCACTCCTGCCGCGTGCTCCTTGAGGAACGACAGTGCCGACGCCACGTCCAGGCGCTCGGCAAAGCCGCCGCTCATCCGCCCGGAGCTCTCGCCACAGCCGCGAAAGTCGAACAGGAGCACCCCGTAGCCTGCGTCGTGCAGCCAGCTCGCGCGCGGCATCATCTCGAGTCGATTGGCGCCGAGGTCGTGCAGCAGCAGGACCGCGTCGGCGCGATCCCCCGCCGGCCACCACCAGCCCTTCAACACGACGCCGTCCGAGGCCGTGAAGCTGACTTCCCGGGAGCCGGAGGGTGCCGCCGTCCCCTTCCATGGGCCGGACGCGGGCATCAAGATCCAGGAGCCGATCCCAAAAGCCGCCGCCGCTGCGGCAACCGTCGATACGGCCAGGATCAGGAGCAGCCGTCGCATCTTCCTCACGGGCAATTCTGGGCGTTCGGAGGGCGCATTGTAGCAGATGCTCCCGACGCGCGTTCGCCGGCGCGCCGGCGTGCACGCGAGCGTTCGCCCGCGAACATCGGCGCTCTGGAGCATGCCCACCTTCCCCGCGATCCCTCACGCGCCGAAGTCGAAGCGAATCAAGGCGTAATCCACTCGCACGCCGTGGTGAAGAGTCCCAGGCGCCCTGCGCGGCGACGGGGCATGTTTCCTGCCCTTCCGCACGCGACGGAAAGCGGCCGCGCCAGGTGGCCGCATCGTCGCCAATGGTCCTATGCGGAGGGTTCGAATGATCCGTCGCCTGCTGCTGCCGGTTCTCCTGCTCGTCTTCTCCTTCACCCGGATCGAGGCGGGGCGCAGCCGCTGCGACCTGGGCGGCACCTGCGCCGCCGAGCAGCCGCTGCCCGATTTCGGCCCCGACCTGAACCCCGACGTTCCTCCGGGGGGCGGGCCCCCCGTTTTCTACCTGCGGGACCAGGAGCCTTATCGAAACCCCGACAAGGGGCCGCTGGGAGTCATTCTCTCCACCGGCGAATTCCAGCTGAGCGTCACCGATCTGGAGATTCCGGGAAGAGGCTTTCCTTTCCGGCTGACGCGCACCTACCGCAGCCGCAAGGACGGGGAGAAGAGCCTGCTCGGATACAACTGGACGCTGAACCTCGACGAGTACCTCACTCCGGGAGTGTTCACGGCCGACGGTCACACCTACCCCGCGGTTCAGTGGAAGCTGGGGAACGGCTTCAGCGACGTCTGGGTGGGCTATCCGGGCGAGACGGGGTACCGCCCCTTCCAGGGGTTCTTCGGAAAGCTCCGCACGCTGGGGCCGGGCCAGGGATACCAGATCCGCACCCCGGACGGCACGGTGAAGACTTTCGGACGGCAGGTCGTCGACCATGACGGTCATCTGATCTGGATGCTCACCCGGATCGAGGACCGCGCCGGCAATGCCATGACGCTGCAGATCTCCCCCGCCGGCGTCGTCGGCTCGGTGACCGACACGCTCGGGCGTGCCATCCATCTCAGCTACACGCCGGAGGGGAGGCTCGCGAGCGTCACCGACTTCGCGGGACGGACCGTCATCTATGCCTACGACGCTCGCGGCGACCTCGTCAGCGTACGATCGCCCGTTGTCGTGGGGACTCCGAACGGCAATGACTTCCCGGCCGGCAAGACCACGAGCTACCGCTACCTCGGATCCGCCGGCTGCGCCGAGGAGGCGCTGCGCCACAACCTCCAGGCGATCACCGATGCCCGCGGCCAGACCTTCCTGGTGAACGCCTACACCTCGATCGCCGATCCGCTGTGCGGCACGCCCGGACTTCCCGCCGATACCGTGGCTTCCCAGGAATATGGCGGAGGAGTGCCGGCCCCGCGCATCCAGTACTCCTACGGGCCGGTCCCCGCCGGGTCACTCCCCGATGCCAACGTGGTCACCACCGAGGCCACCGTGATCGACCGGGCCGGGAACGTGCAGATCCACCGCTTCAATCCGCAGGGAAACCCTCTGAGCATCGAATACCACACGAACCGGGGGGTGCGCAGCTTCGCGGGAGGAATCGATGAGCCCGACTACATCGTGCGCAACCTCTACGTGGTCGACGACCACGGCAACCAGCCGATGCTGGTCTCGCGGCGGACCTCCTCGGGCGGGCTGACTATCGACCCGGACGGCTCGTTGACCCCCTATGCAGAAGGAGTGACGGAAGAATACGTCTATTACGATCAGCAGGGGCTTTCGGCGCATCCCGACGTCTTCAGGAAGGGAAATGTGGAGCGCATCATCCGCACCCCGGGATCGCGCGGAGCGCCGGCAGGACAGACGCAGCAGGTCACCGAATTCGAGTACGAGCCGCTGTTCAACCAGCCGGTCCGGATCCGCGATCCCCGCGGACATGCGACCCGGATGACCTACGACTTCCAGGAGCGCGCCTACGCCGATCTCATCGCCGGAGCTCTTCCGGCGGCGATCGATACGACCTGGTGGTCGAATGGCGAGATCTCGGCCTGGATGAGCCTGCCCGGCAACTCTTCCCTGGGCGACGTCAACGGCGACGGCAGCGTTTACAGCCGTCGCGGCAGCCTGCTGCGGTCCGAGGAAGAAGGCGCGGTCCTGGCGGCGGACGGTGCGCCCAGCGGACCGATCGCCACACGGATGCGCTACAACCCTTTCGGCCTGCTCACGGTCCAGGTGGATGCGGAGGGGAGCGAGACGCACCTGGAATACTTCCCGGAGCGCGATCCCGATGGCGACGGCGCTGTCTCGCCGCCGCCTCCCGACGGGCGCTCGCTCGGGGCGGCCATCGGGAGCAATGGCGGAGGCTATCTCAGGTCGAAGCTGCTCGATGCGACGCCGTCGCCGCCGCGGACCTCTCCGGTCCCGGCGAATGTCCTCCTCGCGTTCACCTACGATCGCGCCGGCAACGTCACGAGCTCCACCGATGGCCGGGGAATACGGACCGACTTCAGCGTCAATGCCCTCAACCAGGTCGTGCAGATACGGCACGCTGCCGCCGTGCCGCCGGGACTGATCGCCTTCGGCTACCTCGAGCAGCTCGACTTCGACGCCAACAACAACTTGTCGCGCCACCGCATCGAGCAACGCGACGATCCCGGCCAGGCGCCGGGGCAGGGCCGCTGGATCACGACCGAGGCGGCTTACGACGCTCTCGACCACAAGACCCGGGAGACGGTCACCACCGGCGACGCCATTCCCCTGACCCTCTCCACGCGCTTCGAATACGATCCGAACGGCAACCTCGTCAAGACGGTCTCCCCCGCCGGCAGCGTGGTCCTGCGGCGCTACGACGAGCGCGATCTCCTGTTCCAGGAGGCGGCGCTCAAGCAGTGCGTCGAGCCGAGTGCCGTCTCCTCGATCTGCAACAGCTTCGATCCCTTGATCGATTCCGTCACGCAGATCGACTACGACGGCTCGGGGGAAATCATCCAGGCCGCGGATCCCGAAGGGCACGTCTCCCGCAGCGCCTATGACGGCTACGGCAGAAAAGTCGCCGCCTTCGATCCGGCCTATCAGAAGACCACCTTCGAGTATGACGCTGGAGACAACCTGCTGACCCGCGTCTTCTACGGGACGCTCGGAGGAGCCACTCCGTCTCCCTCCGGCCCGCCGCCATCCAGCTATCCCGAGCTGGCCCGCCAGAACAATTACCTCGACGAGCTGGGGCGGTTGCGCCGCACGGATCGCCGCTTCTTCCGCTACCTGGGGGCGGCGCTCATCCCCCTGGCGACCGACGGTAACGCCGGACTGATCACCGTCCCGCCCGGGGATCCCCTGCCGGCGGCGGGCGACGGCTGGGTCACCAGCCTCGTCTTTTACGACCGTCTCGGCAGGACCGTGCGTGCCGTGGATGACAAGGGGCACGCGTCCGAGATGCGCTATGACGGACTGGGAAGGAAGATCAGGGTCCTCATGGCCGCTGCCACTCCTTTCGTCTTCGACCCGACGCATCCGGACGACGGCCGCAACTCGGTCGAATATGCCTACGATGCAGGCAACAACCTCATCGAGACGACCGAGACCGAATATGGCGCCGATCGGGCGGGCGGGACGCCTCGGCTCCTGCCGCCGCAGCAGCATCTCAGCCGTTACAAGTTCGACGCCTTGGATCGCCGGATCGAGGCCCGCCTCGTCGGGCGCGTGGGAGCCCCCGCGGTCGATCTCGTCTCGACCGTCCTCTACGACAGCCGCGGCAACGCCATCCAGCAGACCGATGCCGCCGGCGGCAGGACCAAGCTTTTCTTCGACGGCCTCGGCCGCCTGACGCGGACCGAGAGCGGCTACCTCTGGAACGGCACCACGGAAACCATTCCGTCCAACCTGATCAACGCCGCGAATCCCGACGGCAGGATCACCACGCGCTACACCTACGATCTGAACGGCCTGATGACCTCGGTCCAGGACGACAACAGCCGGCTCACGACCTACGGATACGACGCCTTGGACCGTCGGGTGCGGATTACCTATCCCGACGGCAGCACCCGACTGACGGGCTTCGATCGCGACTCTCTGGCCATCTCGGACGAGCAGCGCAACCCGCAGGGGTACCGGCTGTCGGTGGCCACTTCCTACGATGGCCTGCATCGACCCACCCTGAAGGAGGTGGACAGCTCGGCGGCGCCCTGGGTGAAGGGGACCAGCAGCCAGGCGTTCCAGTACGACGGGCTGGGGCGGATCACGCTGGCGCGCGACGATGCCGGCCCGGCGGACGGCTTCATCGATTCGGAGGTATCGCTGGCTTACGATTCGCTAGGAAATCTCCTGCGTGAGATGCAGATTTGGCGCAGCAACGAGTCGGGAGCGCTGGCCACAGGAGTGAATCTGGTCAATTCGGTCTATGATGGCACCGGCTTCCGGACCCAGGTGACCTATCCCGGCGGGAGGACCGTGAGCTTCCTGCCGGACGAGCTGAACCGCCCGGAGCGCATCGTGGACAGCTATACCGGGACCACGACCTATGATTTCCTCGGGGCCGGCCGTCTCCTGAACCGCATCGGCCCGAACGGCACGCGTCTGACGCTGCTCTCCGGTCCCTCGGACAGCGTCGGGCAAGGGTACGACGACGCGCGCCGGGTCATCGATTTCGCCAGCAAGCTCGACTCCACGGGACAGGACCTCGTCCGCTACGCCTATGGGTACGATCCCGCCGGGAACCGCACCTTCGAGCGCCGCATCCACGAGCCGTCCGGCTCCGGCTGGAAAGGAGAGTCGTTCTCTTACGATGCCGCTTACCGGCTGATCTCACGCCGGGAAGGAATCCTGGCCGAGTCGGGATCTCCCCTCGGCGCCGCTGCCTCCACTCAGGAATACACGCTCGACGGTGCCGGGAACTGGCGCTCCCGCAAGGAGAACGCGTCGACCTACAGCCACTCGGTCAATTCCCTGAACCAGTACACCCGGTTCAATGGCCCCTCGGGCGCGCGCTCCCTCTACTACAATTTCCTGGGGAACCTGGAGTCGGAGTCGATCTCGCCGGATGAGAGCCGGCAGTACGGCTATGACTTCCTCAATCGCCTCGTGACCGTCCTGGGCGGCTTCTACAGCGAGACCCGTTATCGCTACGACGCGCTGGGTCGCCGCATCTCGAAGAGCGTGAACGGCCATCCGACCCGCTTCGTCTACGATGGTGACCGGTTGATCGAGGAGCGGGACGAACGGAACAGCCTGACCGCCAGCTACCTGTTCGGTGCAGGGAGTGACGAAGTCCTCTCGCGGCGGCGGTTCACGGCAGGGTTGTCCTCCGACCTCTTCTATCATTCGAACGCGCTGGGGTCGGTCACGGCCGTGACCGACAGCTTCGGACAGG
>DASTZC010000165.1 GCA_035764505.1 Candidatus Polarisedimenticolia bacterium | reverse complement strand
CTGGATCTCCAGCGGCTCTCGCTGGCGAATGTTGTAGCCCAGGGCGATCAGATCGTTGATGTCGGTGTCGGTCCCGAGCGCGCTGGACAGATGAGCTCCCAGGATTTCCACCTGGGAGTTGTGCCGTGTGAGGCGCTTCGGAGCCTGGGTCCGGATCGCCGAATAGAGCACAGCCAGCGACGGGGGAATCCCGACGCAGCTGCCCCCGTAGATGGGATCCCGGCAGAGCCCCTGTCTCTCCGCGTTCACATCGTCGTGCGAGAGGTCGATCCCGGTCACCTCCATCAGGTTGTTGTAGTGCGCCCTCTCGGCGGACGGCTCGAAGTAGGTGTAGCCGAACGAGCTGAGATCCTCGACGTCCAGGCGCAGGCCGAGGCCGACCGTGAGGTTCGCGATCGGCTTCCAGGTGTCCTGGATATAGACCCCGAAGTTCTTGCCGGTCGACTCGGCGTCCACAGACCTAGGGATGCCAAGAATTGCCGTCACTGCGCTGGGAGTGGTCGGCGCAGAGCCACCCAGGGTCCTGGAGGCGGTCCTCGGCCTGGGGATGCGCAGGGAGGAGCGCTGCCAGAGTGTCCCTTCGTATCCTTCCTTTTCGAACGAGCCGCCGATCTTGAGATCGTGCGAGCCGCCGAATTCCCCGACGAACAGGGAGAGGTCTTCCTTGAAGGTGAGGCGGGTGCGGTTGTCGTCGGACTCGTAGGGGTAGGGCCCGCTGTAGCGTCCCGAAACGTCGCGGGTGAAGTCGAGATCGGGGGCCAGCGGAGTGCGGTACTCGCTGGGTTCTTTTTGGCCGTCGCCGTTCGCGTCGTTCCAGAACGGAAAAGGAGTCAGTCCCGAGGTTCCCACCACATCGAGCTGGCCGTTGCCGTTGGCATCCTCCGAATCGAGCCGGCCATTGCCGCGCGTGCCGGGGATGACGCCGTCGGGGCACTGGAGCGACAGTGCGCAGGGGATTCCGGTGTCTTCAAAAGGATCGGCCGTCCCGTTATGGTTGAGGTCATCCTCGAAATCGAAGGTACCGTTGCAATTGACATCCTCATGTTCGGCCCCTTCGCACCCCACCGCCGGCGTGAGCCTGCCGTCCTTGTCCAAGTCCTCAAGGGCGGCCAGCACGCCGTCGAAGTTGTAATCCTCGAAGACGTCGTAGCGCCGGTCGCGGTCGTAATCCTCTCCCGGGTCGCGCTCACGTCCCTGCAGGAAGCCGTCGGCATTGCCTCCAAGGGCGGGGACGTCGTCCACGTAGAGAACGCCGTTGCCATTGGTGTCGGGATTGCTCGTGGCGCGCTGCTGGAAGTTGTTGTCGAACCAGGAGACGGCCGAATCGAGGAACATCGTCGGGCTGAAGACCGCCGACTCGCGCAGCGTGTAGGTCGGCCCTCCCCGCTTGAAGGTGTATCCCGACTCGATGGGCACCACGCTGCTCAGGCCCTGGTTGTCATCCTGGGTCCGGTCGACCGTGAGGGAGAGGGCGAGCTTGTTGGCCGTATTGATCTGCCAGGTGCTCTTCCCGAAGGCTCGGTAGCCGTGGGTCCCTACCACGTAGGCCTGGGTGATCGCATCGACCGGTGTCTCCACCTGCACATACTCCCCGGAGACGATGTACCAGAGCTTGTCGTGCAGGATCGGTCCGGACAGGGAAAGGTAAGGGTAGAGATCGGTGAAGCGCAGATCGCTGAAGCTTGCGCTGCCCAGCCCCCCGACGAGCTCCGGGTCATCGGTCCCCGCCCCGTCGCCATCCAGGCGGTTGGTGCGAATGTAGAATTTGGCGGAGCCCTTGAAATCGTTGCCGCCCGATTTCGTGAGGATGTTGACGAACCCCCCCTGGGCCCGGCTGAATTCGGCGCGGCTGCCCGAGGTAATGACCTCGATTTCCTGGATCGACTCGATGTTGAGCTGCTGGCCGTAATAGCCGGAGAAGGGATCGGTGGTATTGACGCCGTCCACCAGCGTCAACACGTCGGTGTCGCGCGCCCCGTGGATGTTCGGGTTGCCGGTGTTGTTCACGTCGGTGACGCCGGGGGCGAGGCTCAGGATGTCCTGATAGTCCCTGCCCAGGACCGGCAGCCCCGAGATGAACTCGGAGGAGAAGCTGGTGGAGGTGGCGACGGTGTCGGTATCGACGACGTCGGCTTTTCCTTCGACTTTGACTGTCTCCTTGAGCTCGGAGGCGGGCCGCAGGACGACGTCCTGATTGAAGGCTCCTCCGTCGGGGACCGTCAGATCGGCGAACTCCGTCGCGGCATAGGTCGGCATCGATGCCCGCAGGCGATAGCCCGGGCCCGCGGGCAGCCCGATGATCCGGAAGGTACCCCGGGTGTCGGTGACCCCGCCTCGCTCCGGCACCCCCAGAGCGTCGTTTCGGACCACCACCGTCACGCCCGGCAACGGGGTGCCCGAGCGATCCACCACGATTCCCCGGATCTCTCCCGAGACCGCCAGGACGGCGGTTACGGCCAGACAGAACGCGGTGGCCAGCGCCAGCAATGTCGAAAAACGGGTCCGCATCAGCCGAACAACTCCCGGGCGACCCAGAGGTCGCCGAATCCTCCTATAGATCCGAGGGAATGGCCGGAGAGGCAAGGGGAGAATAGCACGCCATTGCAAAAAGTGCAGCCGGGGAGGGGAGGAAAGGGCGCGGCCCGTGACCGGACCGCGCCCTTCGAGGCTGATAGCGTCAAATCTGCTAAGGGGCCGACTTCTTGGCGGCCGCCGCTCCGGCGGGGGCCGACGGCTTCGGGATGGTGATGTCCACCGGCACGACGTTCCCGAAGGAGGTCAGGGGACGATCCTGGCCCTTGTTCGGGCCCACCACCAGGATCGCCAGCTGGTCCTTATGGACGTACTTCTTCGCCACCCGTGCGACGTCGGCCGTGGTCACCTTCTCGATGTTCTCGCGGTAGCGCGACAGGTAATCGGCCGGGTAGCCGAAATAGGCGTAGACCATCTGCTGGATAAGGACTTCTTCCTTGGAGTCGAAGTTGAAGACGAAGGAGTTGAGGATCGACTCCTTGGCCATCTTCACTTCATCGTCGGTGGGAGGGGTCCCGACCAGGTTGGTTATCTCCTCGAGCAGCGCGTCGATGCCGGCCGCCGTGGTCTCGGTCTTGGTGGTCATCCAGACGTTGAAGGTCCCCGGGTAATCGTAGTTGTAGTCGACCGCGCCGCGCACCGAGTAGGCCAGCCCCTTCTTGCTGCGCACGTTGCTGAACAGGCGCGCCGCGAAGCCGCCGCCGAATGCCTCGTTCATGACGGCGACGGCGTAGACGTCGGGGTTCTTCCGCTCGATTCCGAGATGGCCCATGATGATGTCGGACTGGGTCATGTCGTCCTTCTGGACGTAGTAGATCCCGGGCTTGGACGTGGTCTGGAAGGCGGCGGTCGCGTCCTTCGCTTCCGGGCCCTTGGACCAGTCGCCGAAGGCGCTCTTCAGCTTCGCTTCCATGTCCTGCGGGCTGAAGTCGCCGACCACCCCGAGAATGATCCGGTTCGGGACGTAGTACTTCTTGTGGAAGGCAGCCAGATCCTCGCGGGTGATGGAGCCGAGCGTGGCGAACTCGGTCACGCGCGCGTAGGGGCTGTCCACACCGTAGATGACCTTCTCGAACTCCCGGAACATGATCTGCTGCGGGTTGTCGTTGCGCCGGGCGATGCCGGTCCCGACCTGGCTCTTGGCGACGGCGATCTTCTGGTCGGCGAAGACCGGGTTGCGCAGGACGTCGGCGAGGACCTTGAGGACCTCGGGGAAGTCCTGCTTCAGGCTCCAGGCCTCGGCAAAGCCGGCCGTGTCGTCGACGCCCGTCTCGATGCGGGCGCCGCGCGCCTCCAGGAAGTCGTCGATCTGGTCGCCGGTCATCGTCTTGGTGCCGCCGGTGCGCAGCACGTCGCCGAAGACCTCTCCCAGGCCCGCCTTGTCGGCCGGGATGAGCCGCGTCCCGGTCCGGACGCGCGTCACCACCTCGATGGTGGGAAGCTCGTGGTCCTCGAGCATCAGCACCAGCATTCCGTTGGGCAGCGTCACGCGCTTCGGCACGGGAATGGGCACGGAGCGCAGTGGGGGACTCTTGATCTCTTTGTAGTTCTTGACCTGCGCGGCGGCGGGCAGGACACAGGTCAGCGCGAGCAGGGATGCGGAAATCACACGGGTCGTTTTCATGAGGTCCTCCTTACCGGCCCGCGGCGCCGCCGGCGGACGCCGGCGCGACGGTTTCGACCACGGCCACCGTCCGGTTGGTGTCCGTGAACAGCTGGTTCGAGACGCGGCGGATGTCGGCCGCGGTCACCTTGTCAATCTTGTCGACGGCGCGGAACAGCTCGCGCCAGTCTCCGAAGGTCGTCTGGTACTCGGCCAGGTTGTTGGCCAGCCCCTGGTTGCTCCCCAGGCTCTCGATCAGGGTGGCCTTGGCGCGCGTCTTCACCATGGCCAGCTCCTCGGCGCTCACGTCCTGCTTCTTCATCTTGTCCAGCTCGGCGCGGATGCCGTCGCGCACCTCGTCGTTCGAGTGGCCCGGCGTCGGCACGCCGAAGACGATGAACAGGTTGGGGAACTTGTCGCCCGGGAACGACGGGAACGACTGGGCCGCGGCCGCGATCTGCTTGTCGCGCACCAGGCTGCGGTACAGCCTCGAGGTGCGGCCGTTCGACAGGACGTCGACGATCGACGAGTAGATCGGCGCGTCGGGATCGGTGGTGGCCGGCTTGTGATACCCCTCGACGTAGAAGGGCTGCGCCGGATCCGGGATCCGGATGAACTTCTCCCCGACCTGGGGCGGCTCGACGGTGCGGATCGGCGGAGGCGGCGAGCCCGCCTTGGCCCGGCCGAAGTACTTCTCGATGATCGGCAGCACCTCCGAGGCCTTGACGTCGCCGACCACCGAGGTGACCAGGTTCGACGGCACGTAGTAGGTCTCGTAGAACTTCTGCGCGTCCTCGCGCGAGAAGGAGTCGAGGTCGCTCATGTAGCCGACCACCGGATGCTCGTAGGGGTGGGCCGAGAAGGCGAGCATGACGAACTGCTCGATCAGCCGCCCGACCGGGTTGCTCTCGGTGCGCAGGCGGCGCTCCTCTTTCACCACGTCCCGCTCCTTGTAGAACTCGCGGAACACCGGGTTGATGAAGCGCTCCGATTCCAGGTAGGCCCACAGCTCCAGCTTGTTGGAGGGGAGGGAGTAGAAGTAGACCGTCGAATCGGCGCCGGTGCCGGCGTTGAGGCCGACGCCGCCGTTGCGGTCGATGATCTCGCCGAACTCGTTTTTGCGGATGAACTTGTCGGCGTCCTCCTGGGCGTCCTTCCAGGCCTTCTGGAGCTCCTTCACCTTGGCCGGGTCGGCCTTCAGCTTGCGGCGCTCCGTGTCGAAGGCGGCATAGGCCTTGTCCACCTTTTCCAGGGCCACCTTCTCCTGCGCGTAGTCGGTGGTGCCGATCACGCTGGTCCCCTTGAACGCCATGTGCTCGAACATGTGGGCGATGCCGGTGATCCCGGGCACCTCCTGCGCCGAGCCGACGTTCACATGGGTGGAGAAGGAGAAGACCGGCGCCTCGGGACGCTCGGCGATGATGAAGGTCCAGCCGTTGGGCAGGGTCTTCACCGTCACCTTCTTCTCGAAATCGGCCAGGCTCTGCGCCGAAGCCGGTGCGACGGCTGCGAGCACCAGCGCGGCGAGGGCGGCCGCGACGGCGATCCGCCTCAGGTTGCGACTTCCTTTCATGGTCACCTCGGGGAAAGAGTTTGAGGGGAAAGAGTTATCAAGCGTCGTAGCGCGACAGGGCAAGATTGGCGATCTCCTCGATCAGGGCCGGATAGGCCCGTCCCGATTCCTTGGCGGCCAGCGCCACCTCCGCTTTGGAGTGGAGCCAGGGGTTTGGATTCACTTCCAGGACGTAGACCTTGCCCGACTTGTCGAGGCGCATGTCGATGCGCCCATAATCCCGCAGCTCGAGAGCCTGGTAAGCGGCAAGGGCGGTCTCGTTGAGCTTCTTGACCGTCTTCTCGTCCAGGTCGGTCGGGATGATGCTCTTGGTCTTCCTATAGGCTTCGGATCCGGTCCGCCATTTTACCTCAGTCCCCGCAATCTTGGGGGTTCCCTCCGGGAGCTTCGAGAGATCCAGCTCCACCACCGGCAGGGCCGTGGGGCTTTCGTTGCCCAGCACGGTGACGTAGAGCTCCCGCCCGTCGATGTATTCCTCGATCAGGGCGGGGGAGTCGAACTTCTCGTGGATG
>DASTZC010000164.1 GCA_035764505.1 Candidatus Polarisedimenticolia bacterium | reverse complement strand
GAATGGCCTCAACGCCGAGCACCTTGCCTTCCACGAAATGGAAGCTGGCGATTTCCGCGACCCGCTCTCCGGCGACGCGCGCCAGAATGGCGGCCGCCCGCGGTCCCTGCAGGGCGAGCTGGGCATACCGCCCGCTGGCATCCTCCACCCGCAACCCCGGGGGGGCCTGGCCGCGCACGTGATCGAAATCCTTCTCGACATTGGAGGCATTGACGCACAGCAGGAAGCGGTTCGCATCCCGGCGATAGACCAGGATGTCGTCGACGAAGGTGCCCCGCTCGGTGAGCAGTGCCGAGTAATGGGCCTGCCCGGCCGACAGGGCCGCGACGTCGTTCGGGGTCAGACGCTGCACCAGATCCAGCGCGGAGGCCCCTTCCACGAGGATCTCGCCCATGTGGGAGACGTCGAACAGCCCGGCGCGCGTGCGCACCGCCAGGTGCTCATCAATGACGGACCGGAACTGCACCGGCATGTCCCAGCCGGCGAAGTCGACCATCTTCGCGCCGAGGCTGCGGATGATCGCGTTGAGCGGTGTCTTGCGCAGGCCGACGGATGCGGGCTGCAGGGTGCACCTCCGGGGAAAATATCAAGCGGAAGGAAGCGGCATGCTATCGCAGCACTGCCGGCGAGTCAATCAGGTTACCAAGGCGATATCGCCCGCTGGGCGCGCCGGCACCGCCCCGGGAATACGTCACGAAAACGCCATCGCTTCGTCACAGAGCCGAAGATTTACTGTCCCAGACTGGTTTCGGCTTCATGGCCTATAATTTCCCGTCTGCTCCGAGCCCGCCGAGAGGTGAGGATCGATGCCGCAAACCATTCTGGTGGTCGACGACGAGCGGGACATCCTCGAGCTGCTGCGCTTCAACCTGACGCAGGCCGGCTTCCGCGTCCTCGCCGCTGCGGAAGGGCGGCAAGCGCTCGACATCGCCCGGCGCAGCGCACCCGACCTCATCATCCTGGACTTGATGCTCCCGGTCATGCCGGGCACCGAGGTCGCGCGGGCGCTGCGCAAGGACGAGAAGACGCGCCGCATTCCGATCCTCATGCTCACGGCACGCGGCGAGGAGGTGGATCGGGTCGTCGGATTCGAGCTGGGGGCCGACGACTATGTCGTGAAGCCTTTTTCTCCCCGCGAGCTGATCCTGCGCATCCAGGCGATCCTGCGCCGGGAGACGCCTGAAGACGGGGATCGCCCCCTGTCGTTCCCTCCTCTCTCCATCGATCTTGCCGCCCACTCGGTCAGCCTGGGGGGCCGGGAAGTCGATCTCACGGGCACGGAGTTCAAGCTCCTGCACCGTCTGGCCCGGCGACCCGGACGCGCCTTCAGCCGCGAGCAGCTCCTCAGCGAGGTCTGGGGCTACACCGAGGACGTGGAGAGCCGCACCGTGGACACCCACGTCAAGCGGCTGCGCTCGAAGCTCGGCCGGATCGGAGAGTGGATCCAGACCGTCCGCGGCGTCGGGTATCGCTTCCGCCCGGATGGGGTGGAAGCTTCCGATTGAGGAAAGATAGCTCCTGAGAATCCAGAACCGCCTCACCTTCCTGTTCGTCCTGGTCGCGGGGATTTCGAGCCTCGGGACCGCGATGTTCCTGCATCGCGCCCTTGGCCAGGCCGCCGACGGGTCCATCCGGCTGCTCGTGCTCGCGGCCGTCCTCCTCGTGATGATCGCAGCCGGGGTGCTGGGCTGGATCGCCTCGCGCCGGATCGCGGGGCGGATGGAAGAGATGTCCCGCGTGGCCTCCCGGATTTCGGAGGGAGACGCCTCGGCCCGCGTCGCTCCCGAGGGGAACGATGAGATCGCGCGATTGGGCCGCTCGCTGAATCGCATGGCCGACCAGCTCCAGGAGCGGCTGGCGCTGCTGTCGCGCGAAAGAAATCAGATTGTCGGCCTGCTCGATGCGATGGTGGAAGGGGTGCTGCTCACCGACGGCACCGGCCGTATTCTTCTCGCCAACCGCGCCTTCGAGCAGATTTTCCGGACCCGCGGTCCCCTGCAGGGCCTCAAGCCGCTCGAAGCCGCCCGCGTGCCGGCCCTGCAGGAAGCGGTGGAGGCGGCCCTGTCCGGAGAGGAGGCCTCCACCCGCGAGATCGTCCTGGCCGGTCCCGAGGAGAGGGTCCTGAGCGCCAGCCTTGTCTCGCTGACCGAGAACGGACGCGTCGTGGGCTCGGTGGTCGTCTTCCACGATGTGACCGACATCAAGAAGCTGGAGAAGGTGCGCCGGGAGTTCGTGGCCAACGTCTCGCACGAGCTGCGCACGCCGCTGACGGCGATCCGGGGATATGCCGAGACCCTGAGCGACGGGGGGGCGCTGGATGCGGGACGCGTCAGCGAGTTCGCTCAGGTGATCCACCGCCACGCGCGCCGCCTGCAGGCCCTGATCGAGGACCTGCTCGATCTCTCTTCCATCGAGCAGGGACAATCGCGCCTCGATCTCGGGGCGATCCCGCTGCAGGAAACCGTCTCCCAGGTCGAGTCGATGGTCCGGCCCCTGGTCGCCGGCAAGCGCCAGTCGCTGCGGGTTTCGGTGCCTTCCTCCCTGCCGCGCATCCGCGCCGATCGGGATCGTCTCGCCCAGGTGCTCATCAACCTCCTCGACAATGCCGTGAAGTTCACTCCCGAAGGGGGAAGCATCTTCGTCCAGGCCGATGTCGACCATGGTCGCATCGCGCTCGACGTCCGCGACACCGGAATCGGGATTCCGCCCGAGGACCTGCCGCGCATCTTCGAGCGCTTCTACCGGGTGGACCGCTCCCGCGATCGCCGCGAAGGAGGAACCGGATTGGGCCTTGCCATCGCCAAGCATCTGACCCTCGCGATGGGCGGCACGATCGACGTGCAGAGCTCGCCGGGCACGGGCACTTCCTTCCGCCTCACATTTCCCTCCGCCTAGCCGTTCCCCGAACCAACAGGTAGAGTCGGCGGTCCATGAGCGTCGTTCCGTAACGGACTGTATTCCTGTCACACAAGCGTCACCGCTTGTTCGTCACTGCGTCACGCGCGCGTGACATTGTGACGGCCGGCATCGAAGGCGGACGGCCCGCCGGAGATCGTGCAGCGAATCCGAGAGACCCGACGCTACGCCACAAGGAGGAAGGGATGCGGTCGAACCCGGTCGCCCGGAAGGAAAGAACGCCTGTCGGCTTTTCGCGAGCTCGCCGAAGGGTTGACACGCAATTGTCACAAAGGACGTTTATGCTCCGATGGGCGCTGGTTCTCGTGATATGTGCCAGCTCCGGAGTCCCTTCGTGGGCCCAGGTGACGCCCGCCGAAGGGAGCACGGGGGCCGATGATACGCCCACCTTCAAGGTGGGAGTCACGATTTTCGCGAACTACACCTATCAGCAGGAGCCCACGATCTTGGACGTGGACGGCAACGAGGTCAACCCCAGCTCCTTCGACATCACCCGGGCGTACATCAACGCGACGGGCAACATCAATCACTTCATCAGCTACCGGGTCACGCCCGACATCGTGCGCGAGACGTCTACCGGAAACGTCTCCAACGTCGACGGCTCGCTCGTCGTGCGTCTCAAGTACGCCTTTGGCCAGTTCGGCTTCGACGATGCGTGGACGAAGGGCTCCTGGGCCCGCCTCGGACTGCAGCAGACCCCCTACATCGACTACGCAGAGCAAATCTACCGATACCGGTTTCAGGGCCCCATCTTCGTGGATGCGGAAAAATTCATGACCTCCTCGGACTTCGGGGGAAGTCTCCATTACAATTTTCCTTCCAACTTCGGCGACGTGCACGTCGGAATCTACGACGGGGACGGCTACGCGAAGGGAGACGCCAACGACGAGAAGGCCCTTCAAGTCCGGGCCTCCCTGCGTCCCGTGCCGAACGGCGGAATCATCAAAGGATT
>DASTZC010000163.1 GCA_035764505.1 Candidatus Polarisedimenticolia bacterium | reverse complement strand
ACTATTGCACCGGACGAAAAGGGAGGCGGGCTGCGCGACGGAGGATCCTCGCAAGGCCCTAATGCCCCACTGCGTGGCTTTGCTGGCTCCTTCTTGGTCCTGGTGCTGTCATGTCTTCTTGGCGCCAGATCGGACAAATGGGTTCGACTGGCCCAACATGATCTGATTTTCGCGAAGGAGCTTTCCTCCGACGGCGTACGATTTGGACCGAAGTTCATGGACGAAGTCATCGTCGGTAGAGTGTTAGCCTTTGGGTGTAACCCTAGGCCGTCAAGACTCGCCGGTCTCGATCCTGTACTCACCCGGCAAGTTCATCTCTATTCCGACCACCACTGTAACCCTTGGTCCGAGCTGTGGGCGAATGAGCTTTGGCCTTGCGAGGGGCGGTCTGCCCCCAGGTGGTGCAAGTCTGAGGATCCACAGATTATTGTCTCTCACCTGAAGGTTGGACCTTACTACGAGACTCTAACGACTGCCATTACTACTACGGACGATGGCCTTGTGCGTAGCAACATCATGGCTGTGATTGTCGACAGACTTCGAGACAAGATGCTGCGTGATTATCCTAGGGAAGCCATCGATGGTTGGCTGGGAAGTGCTACATCTGCTTTCCTGGAGCGCGCTCGCATTGAAGATGCACTGGCAATAGGCTGGATGATCAGGCTTGGGCAGCTCGGCGACAATCCGTCCGTAAGCGCCTCGTTCCAAACTTACCTGAATCGAGTACAGAATGTGAAGGCTGAAGAAAAGAACTTGCTTAACGAAGTAACGCAAGCGTTGGGAGGCCAGAGTATGTCTGCGGAGGCAAAGTCTCAGCTTGTCATGCGCTTTGGCCCCAATCCTGCTCAACAATCATCCCCCTCGCCGCCGGACAGAACAGATATGGCGGATATTGCCTTACTGGTAAATCGTGTTGGAGCTTATTACGGTGTCATAAATAGAAGGGAATTCGACAAAGCCTGGGACTTGGCATGGCTCGACTACCGAGAGGAAGTCGATCGAGATTCTTACGTCCGAACCATGGAATCCATATGGCATCGTCGAAGGTTCGTTACTTACATTCTGCAAGACATCAGCATTCATGGGGATACAGCAAGAGTGACTGCCGAGGTACATCAGCAGACAGACAAGGTGTGGTCAAGGAATCAGGAATTGGTTCGCCAAGATATTGAATTTTGGATCTTCGAGAAGGGTAACTGGTTCAATATGGTGAAATGGCCGGACTGGAAGGACAGCCAGGCTGTTCCCGTTCCAATCCCATAGGAACGGCCTCTCTCTGGAAAGGGACAAATCACCCTTTCGTGGCCGGAAACTGAAGGGAAGAGTCCGAGCTATCCTAACTTAATTCGCCATCATCGACGTTCCATTCAAGCACGCGAAGTTCCTCTCGGCTGAATCGCTCGAGCAGATCCGCGAGCCGATCGAGATCGGAGGGCAGTGCCTCGATGGAGAACTCAACGAAGGCTCTGTCCGGTGGCTCGCGATGGTTGCACAAGCGGAGCTCGATGCCGCACCGTCCGCTGGCCGCGACCTGGAAGACCCGGAGCCGAAGATAGAAGGCGAAATGATCCTCAGGACGCTCGGAGCCGAGCTCCCAGGACACGGTGTCACCCTCCTCCTTTGGGAATCCACGCACCTTGCTGGCAAGAGCTGCGAGACCCTCGGCATTGGAATAGACCTCGATCTCGCCCATCTGCCGCCCGTTCGAGGCGACCACCACCAGGTGGACCTGGTGCGCCTCCTGGTAGGGAAGGCGTGTCATGCGGATGAAAGGCTTCATTCGGTATCCCTAACTGGTTCCTGGACGCATCATCAAGCTTCGGCGGTTCGGACGCCGACGCGTTTGCCGGACCGCGAGCATGGCGCACGCAGCCAGCTCTGGGCAGCAGTTAAACATACCAAGGCCTGTCAGCGGAAGCGGATCTCCGCGAGCCAGGTCTCGTAGAGGTGGTTGGCGTCGGTGTCGAGGGCGAACGCGGCCAGCGCCCGGTCGGGCTGGGAGAGCAGCGTCAGGAAGGCGTTTCCCGGGGCGAAAATCGCCGGCGCACTGACCTTGTTGAGGCGCAGGTTGCGGCTCCAGGTCGCGCCGCCGTCGGATGAGGTGGCGAAGTAGACATCGCCTGCCTGGCGATTGGCGGCGAGGTGCCCGGGCGTCGAATGGCGATAGTCAAACCAGGCCAGATCGAGCCGCCCGGAAGCCGAGACAGCGAGTGCGGGACGAAGCGCTTCGCTCTGGCTTCCGTCGTGGTCATCTGAATCGACTTGCACCGGCTGCTGCCACGTCGCGCCAGAATCAATCGATCGGATGACGAAGACGTGGCCGATCTCGTCGCCCCCTTTCACTCTTCCTTCGAACGCGACGTAGAGCTTCGCCGCATCGGACGGATCGGCCGCCACCCAGGTCGTCGATGGCTCGAGTGCCGCGCCGGCAGGAAAGGCGCGAACCGATGAAAAGGTCGCGCCGCCGTCGGTCGACCGGTGGATCCGGATCTCGGGGCGGCGTCCTCCCGGCCCGGTTCCGTCCACCGCCTGCGCTACGGTGATTGAGCCATCGGGGCTGACCGCGAGACGGTTCGTGTGCAGCTGCATCCCTTCGAAGACCCGCCCACCTTCCCAGGTTTCGCCGCCATCCCGTGTGCGGATGATGACGTAGGCTCCCCCCTCGCATACGCCGTCCCCATTCCGATCGAATCCTTCCGCCAGCGCCAAGAGGTAGATCGCGCCGCGGAAGGGCGACCTTGCCGATTGGTCCGCGGTCAGCTTCGGGTAATCGAAGAGCGGCCCGCCGCCCGCATTGCAGCCGGAGTGGCGGCTGCCGTCGGGAAACAGGAACGAGGTGGAGGCGTCCATGGCGAAGCCACGGTGAGTGAAGCTTCGTCCTCCGTCGTCGGAGCGGGCCACGACGACGCCGCGCGAGCCGCCGGGTACCGAGGCATCCAAGGCGCTCAAATAGAGCCGTCCCCCGGCATCGAACTCCAGCCCCGGGTCGGCGATCGGAAAAGGCCCCAAGCCGAGGCTTCGCTCCCAGCTTTCCCCGGCATTGCCCGAAACGAACACCGGATATGGAGCCTGGCCAGCCTCCGTCACGCGCGACGCCGTCACTGAAATGGCCATGCGTGCCAGGTCGAGCGGGTCGAGGTCGAGATCCGGCTCGCTCGCTCCCGGCATGCCGGGCGGCGCCGCCACCCGGACCGTCCGGATCGAGACAATCCTGTCCAGCTGCGCTTGCGCCGGCGCGCCGGCTGCGCTCCCCGGAGGCGCCGAGGCTTCTCTCACCGCCGGCACGGAGATCGGGGGCGAGATTTCCGGCGGCACCGAAGCTGCGCCTGGACTCCTCTCCCCTATCGCGCGTGGAGTTTCTGTTTGCGCATCGGGTGATGCGCTCGGCGGCAGGGCCTTGATCTGCCCGCCGGCGGCCTCACGGATGGGCAGGTAATCCTTGATCTCGAGGGAAGGGTCGGACAGCGTTGAGACAGGACTCGACAGGAGGAAGGAGGCGGTCGCGGCCCCGATGCCAAGCAGATGTCGCCACACGCTCCGCTCCCCGCCCACGCCGCAGAGGCTATCGAGCTATCTGGCGGCGCTCTTCTCTGTCCTTGATTGCGTTTGAGAACCTGACCCCATCATAGCGTTTCCCACGGCCATTCTGTCAACGGGCCCCGATGCCGCCTGCGTTCCCGGCAGATGCCGAAAGTCATCGTATCGATGAGACTCCCCGAACCAGGCGGGACTGTTTCCGCGCAGCGCTTTCAGAAAGTAGAAGAGGTTCATCATGGCGCACATCAGGAAGGCGCCCAGGCGCAGGCGGAAAAGCGCGCGGAAAATCCGTCGAGCGGAGTAGCGAACTGAGAACGCCTCTTTCCACAGGGCCCGGTGCGCGGCAAGCAGCTCCTCCGGCGTCATCCGGGCGGGAAGGAACGAGACGTTGTAGCCGTTGTAGTGCTCCCATCCGCGGTCGGGCAGCACGCGCCCCTCGCCTTCCAGCTTGGCGTGCAGCGCGGTGCCACGGTAGGGGGTCAGGATGCTCAGGAACGGAACGTCGACGCCGATGTCGTAGAGCTGGCGGGCCATGGCACGGATGGCGTCGGGCGTGTCGCCGTCGAAGCCCGCGATGAAGCCGGCCATCACGCAGATGCCACGCCGGTGCAGCGCCTCGATCCGCTCGCGGTACTCCGCCACGCGATTCTGCCGCTTGCGCGCGTCCGCGAGCGATTCCTCGCCAAACGATTCGATGCCGAAGAAGATGCCGATGCAGCCCGAGGCCTGCATCAGGTCGAGCAGCGGCTCATCCTTCGCGATGTCCATGCTCGCCTGCGACAGCCACCAGCGCTTCAGCGGCACCATGCGCGTGAGCAGCTCGCGGGCATAGTCGCGCCGGATCGTCAGGTTGTCGTCCCAGAACCAGACGATCTTCCGCTGCCACCAGTAGGGGAAGTCCTCGTAGCGGATGTTCTCGAGCACCTCGTCCACGGGCCGCATGCGGAAGCCCGGATTGAGAGTCGGCACGGTGCAGAAGGAGCAGGTGAACGGACAGCCGCGGGTCGCCTGAACCACGCGCGGCACGAAGAAGCGTTTCGGGAGGAGGTGGTAGCGGGGCGTCGGGATCCCTCGCATCGAGGACGGCTCGCCCTCGTAGCGCGACTGCAGGCGCCCGGCCTCGGCATCCTCCAGGAGCCGCGCCCAGACCGACTCAGCCTCGCCGATGACCACCGCGTCACAGTAGCGCAAGACTTCGTCCGCCGAGAAAGTCGCGTGCGGCCCTCCGGCGACGACGATCTTGCCGCGCCGCCTGAATTCGGCGGCCAGCCGATAGGCTTCCGGTGCGAAGCCGCTGAAAAACGAGAGCGCCACCAGGTCGGCGTCGGTGTCGAGCGGGATCTTCTCCACCTGCTGGTGAATCACCCTCACCTGGTGCGGAGCCGGCGTGATCGCCGCCAGATGGATGCCGGTGATCGGCGGGACGAAGTCGACCTCGTGCCCCTGCTCGTACCGCTGGATGTAGACGACGACGATGTCGATCCGCATGAGCCCGCCCTCCTCAGGTCCCCGGGTTCCTGCTTACTTTATACCACCAAGTACTTTTGATAAGCAAGGAAGTCGCACGATCTTGCCCACATTTTCTATGGAGCGCTCTCGGTAAGGGCTCGTTGTTTATTGGGAGGAGTGTTGCGTGTCGGAAATCACGTTAGCACCGAGCCCGTCGAGCCGCCCGGATTGCAAGGCGCCGCGGCCTATGGGCCGCTCCACCGACGAAGCGCCGCGTACCATCCGGTACTGGCGAGACGCAACGCCGCAAGCCGGGATGGATCGACGGCCGAATGCAACGGGATTTCCGATACGCGACACTAAAGGTGCGAGTAGATCTCGAGGTAGCGGCGGGCGGCGAGGTCCCAGGAAAAATCGGCGGCCATCGCGGTGGTTTGCAGCCGGCGCCACGCGTCTGGATTTGAGGTCCGGACTTGCAGGGCGCGCCGGACGGTTTCAACCAGCGTCTCCTCGTTCAAGTGGGGGGGCATCACGAAGCCGGTGCCGCCGGTCTGGCTCGCGTCTTTGACCGTGTCGACCAGCCCGCCGGTCGACGTCACCACCGGCAGCGTTCCGTAACGCATGGCGTACATCTGCGTCAGACCGCACGGCTCGTAGCGCGATGGAATCAACAGGAGATCGCTGCCGGCGATTACCAGGTGCGACAGCGGATCGTCGTAGCCGATGTAAACCCCCATCCGCTCAGGGTGCCGCGCGCGCAGCCTCTCCAGCTCGTCGACCATCCCCTGCTCCCCCGATCCCAGCACCACCAGGTCGGCGCCGGTAGCGAGAAGCCCTTCGGCGGCACGCAGCACGACGTCGATCCCTTTTTGCGGCACCAGGCGGGTGACGACTCCCAGGATCGGTCTTTCCGAGGCTGACAGACCGAATCTCTCTCGCAGCACCTTCGAAGATTCCGCTTTGCGCTCCAGCGATCCGGCGTCGTAGGTCCTGGGAAGCGCCGCATCGCGCACGGGATCCCACAGATCGTAGTCGGCGCCATTCAGGATGCCGTGCAGCTTCCCGGCGCATTGCTGCAGCTCGCCATCGAGCCCGCAGCCGAACTCGGGCGTCAGGATCTCGCGCGCATAGGTGGGGCTGACGGTGGTCAGCGCGTCGGCCGCCAGGATTCCCGCCCGCAGGATGTTGATGCCTCCTCCGGGCAGGAAAGCCCCTTCGCGCCCGGCATGCCGGCGCGCGGCGGCATCAAGAGACATCCATTCCACCGCCTCCGGTCCGAATTCCCCCTGGTAGCCGAGGTTGTGGATGGTCAGCACGCTCTTCGGCGGGTTCTTTCCGGGATAGGCGTGCCGCAGCAGAAGCGGGATCGCCGCGGCGTGCCAGTCGTGCACGTGCAGGAGTGCGGGAGGCTGCTCGCGCTGCGCCGCCCAGGCGCACACGGCCCGCGCAAAAAATATGAAGCGGCGCGCGTTGTCGGGATAGGCGCCGCCGGGCGGTCCATAGATACCCTCGCGGTCGAACAGCTCGGCATTCTCGACCAGCGTGGTGATCGCCCCGGAAGGCTCGCGGCGGGAGAGGAACCATGCCGGCACCAGGGCCGGCCCCAGCCTCACGGGGATGCTGGGACCTTCGGCGGCAAACGCGGAGTGATCCAGGAACCCATAGGCAGGAAGGAAGCGGCGCACCGCGCGTCCCTGCCGGGACAGCGCGTCGGGCAACGCGCGCAGCACGTCGGCCAGGCCGCCGCTCTGGGCCAGCGGCCTCGATTCCGACGCGGCCAGCCAGATCTCAGCTTCCACCGGTACGCGTGGCGGCAGTCTGCAGCAAGTGCCCCTCGGGGACGTCCATGACCCGCTCGAGGTCCCGCAGCCGCGCGGCCGCCTCTTCGGGAGGCATCGGGTTGATGAAGAAGCCGCTCCCCCACTCGAATCCCGCAGCCTCCGTCAGCTTCGGGATCACCTCGACCTGCCAGTGGTAGCGCTCCGGCGCCGGATAGCCCGGAGGAGCGGTGTGGATGATGTAGTTGTAGGGAGGATCCTTCAGCGCCAGCCGGTAGCGCCGCAGCACGTCCTGCAGGATCTCCGCGAGCGAGATGACCTCCTCGTGGCCGGCCCCCCAGAAGAATGACTCGTGCTTGCGCGGCAGGATGCTGATCTCGAACGGGAAGCGCGAGGCGAACGGCGTGATCGCCACGAAGTGGTGGTTCTGCACGACCACGCGCTTCGGGTCGTCCAGCTCCTGCGCCAGGATGTCGCAGTAGATGCAGCGGCCGCGGTAATCGAAATACTTCTCGGAGCCTTCCATCTCGGCCATCACCCGCACCGGGACCACCGGCAGCGCGATGATCTGCGAGTGGGCGTGCGCGAGCGTCGCTCCCGCCGACGCGCCATGATTCTTGTAGGCCATGACGTAGCGGAAGCGGCCGTCGCGCAGCAGGTCCATCATCCGGTCGCGGTAGGCCTGGATGACGCGGGCCATCTGCTCCGGCGTGTAGGTGGCGGGATTGGCCTCGTGGTCGGGACTCTCGATCACCACCTCGTGCGCCCCGATGCCGCGCATCAGGTCGTACAGCCCTTCGCCGCGCTTGTTGGGATCCCCTTCGATGCGCAGGGCGGGAAACAGGTTCGGCACGACGCGCAGGTTCCAGCTTTCGCCGGGCGCCAGGTGGTACGACAGCACCTCCGGCGGCGTCATCGCCTCGTGGCCGGGGCAGAAAGGACAAGCTCCGGCGCTCTCGATCGTGCTGGTGTAATGGCGGAAGGGATTGGCGCGGCGGCTGCGCTCTCCCGAGATGATGACCCAGCGTCCAATGACCGGATCTTTCCGCAGCTCCGAGGTCAAGCATCCTCCAAAAGGCGGCCCTGCCGCGGCAAGATGATACCGTCTGGACCGGCGATTTGCACCCGCCCCCGGCCGGATGCGGCGCTCCGCCGCGCTTTCCGGCGCCGCATCACGAGACGCTCCATTGCCCGCCGCCGGCCGCGAAATCAGGGACGGTCATCTCGACTTCTTCGAGGATCAGCTCCTCGCTGCCGCGGCGCAGGCGCACCTGGAAGGTGGCCCGGCCGCCCGGCACCAGCCCCGCCTCCTCCGAAGGAACGGCGAGCTCCAGGATCTTGCGGGCCGCGGCGCGCGCCTTCGACGGCTCGAAGGCGGCGATCGATTTGTCCCCGTCCGGCGCGCCGCTCCAGCGCTTCGCGCTCTTCAGATTGCCCGCCTCGTCCAGCGCCAGCGTCAGGTGGCGCGACTCGGGACCGGTGCGGAAGGTGACCTGCACTCCTGCCGCGCCGAACAGGCTGGCCGCCTTTCCCGGCGCCGGGTCGAGGCGCAGGACGAACTCCCCGGCGCTGGCGAAGCCGAACTCCAGCGCATCGACGCTGCGCTGCGCCCGCTCCATGGTCCCGCGGCGCTCCAGCGCGCGTCCCGCCAGCCGGATCGCCCCTTCCCACTCGAAGAAATCGCTCTCGAAGCCGTCGATGCGCGGCTCCAGCCGCACGGCCGGCAACGGCGGCGGCGGTTCTTCCATCAGCGTGGCGGCCGCCGGGATCGCCTCTTCCAGGATCTCCGGAGGCGTCCGGCCCAGCGCCTCGTACGCCTGCTTCAGATGGGAGCGGAAGATCCGATCGAACTCGGCGCGGTAGTTGCTGCTGAACTGCGCGTCGAGCCACCAGAACCAGTCGCTTCCCTCGGCGGCGCGCAGCGAGGCCCACGCCTCCTCCCGCGCGGCGGCCGGCAGCGACGGATCGGAGAACATGGGCGCCAGCTCGCGTCGTGCATCCTGGATCCGCTCCCAGGCGCGGTTCTTCTCCGCTCCGCCGATCCAGATCCCGAAATTCGCCCCGATCCAGCTGCCGGCGCGCAGGCGCCCCAGCAGGCCGCGGCGCGGGACGGCTTCGATCGCCTCACCGACCGGCAGGCACTGGATTCTCCGGTTCCCGAGCAGCGCCCCGTACAATCCGCGCAGGAAATCGGCCCCGGCCGCCGGATAGTTCTCCCAGGGATTCTCTCCGTCCAGGGCCACCAGCAGCAGTCCCGGATCGTCCGCCCGCTCCTCGGCACGCTGTCCCACGAAAGCCAGGAAGTTTCCCGCCGCCTCGGCCGCGCTCTTCCCCGAGTAGGTGAACCCGACGCGGTCCGAGAGCTCGTGATTGCGGAACACCAGGTCGAGCCCTGGCGCCTCCGCCAGCCGCCACGGCATCGACGGGTCGGCCTCCTCCTCCCGCTCGGAGGCCGCCAGGACCATCTCGTCGCTCGCGGCCCAGCGGACGCAGCGCGCCAGTTGGAGCGCCGTCTCCTGGCTCACCGAGCCTTCCGAGGGCCACATCCCCTTCGGCCGGACGCCGATCTCGCGCTCCATCAGGTCGAGTGCCTGCGCGATCTGCTTTTCCGCGTCCTCCGGGGCGCGCAGCCGCGACGGCAGGGTCAGGTCGGGCAGCGCCTCGCGCGCCGATTGCGTGTCGCACAGCAGCGGCAGGATGGGATGGGCGTAAGGCGAGGAGGAGATCTCCGCCTGCCCCGAGGCGGCGGCGCGCCGGTACAGGGGAATCAGACGCGCCAGAATCTCGCGCTCGATCGCATGGATGCGGCGGATGTCGGCATCGAGGAAGCCACGCCCCTGCCCCCGCAGCGCGCGGATCTCGGGAAAATCCTCCTGCGCCTTGAAGCCGAACCACGAGAGATCGAACAGCGCCTGCAGGTCGCGAAAATCGGCGGGTGAGAACTCCTTCCAGGCCTCCTCCCGGCCCCGCACGCGGAGCGCCTGGTGGCGCCGGCGGCTCATCTCGGCGTAAGCCGGCAGGCTGCCGATCATGCGCGTCTCGCCGGCCGAAAAGAAATGCTCGATGAGGAAGGCCCTCTGCGCGTCGTCCAGCTCCTCGGCCGGCACCGCGCCCGCTTCCAGGAAAGCGTCGGTCGCGCCGCGCTCGTAGGCGCGGATCTGATCCAGCAGGCAGGGGACCAGGTTGACGGTGAGGCGGATCTCGGGGAACTCTTCCAGGACGCGCACCATGTCGTAGTAGGCGCGGATGCCGTGCAGCCGCACCCATGGCATCATGCATGACTTCTCGCCGCGCAGGCGGTACTGCGGCTGGTGCAGGTGCCAGAGGAAAGAAAGGGCGATCCGCTTCACGCCTTGTCGAACCTCACGTCGGGAGAGACGGCCCTTATCCCCTCGTCGGTGACGGTGATGCCGCGGGCCCGGTCCTCCTCCACGTCGAAGCCGATGGTGGTGTCGGAGGGGATCTTCACCTGCTTGTCGACGATGGTGCGCTGGATGCGGCAGCGCCGGCCCACGTCCACCCCCTCGAACAGGATGCTCTCGCTCACCGTGCTGTAGGAGTTGATACGCACCCGCGGGCTCAGCACGCAGCGATCGATGTGGCCTCCCGAGATGATGCAGCCGTTGCTCACCAGGGAGTCGGTGGCGATCCCCATGCGGTTCGTCTCCTTGTCGGCGAACACGAACTTGGCGGGCGGGTAGTCGGTGCGCGCCGTCAGGATCGGCCAGCTGGCGTTGTACAGGTTGAACACCGGGGACACGCTCACCAGGTCCATGGAGGCGCGCCAGTAGGACAGCAGCGTCCCCACGTCGCGCCAGTAGCCGCGCTCGTCCTCGTTGGTCCCCGGGACCTCGTTGTTGAGGAAGTTGTAGGCGTGGATGTGCATCTTGTCGTACCAGCGCGGGATGATGTCGCGGCCGATGTCGTGGCTGCTCTGGGCGTCGGCGTGGTCCGCCTGGAGGATCTCGAACAAGGCATCGAAGTTGAACAGGTAGTTCCCCATCGACACCAGCGACTGGCTCGGGTCCATCGGGAAGGCGGGCGGCTTGTCCGGCTTTTCCATGAAGCGGGCCACCCGCATCGAGGCGTCGACGTCGAGGCAGCCGAACTGGTGCGCTTCCTCGATCGGCTGCGGCACCACGCTGACGCTGACCGCCGCGCCGGAGGCCAGGTGCTCGTCCACCATCTGCTGCACGTCCATGCGGTAGATGTGGTCGGCGCCGAAAACCGCCACGATCTTCGGACGGTCGCGCTGGATGCGCTCCAGGTTCTGGTAGAGCGCGTCGGCGGATCCGAGGTACCAGCCGCGCCCTTCCCCGAACATCGCCGGGATCACCTCGCAGTACTGCCCCAGGTGCGAGGAGAAGGTCCAGCCGCGCGACAGGTGCCGGATGAGCGAGTAGGACTCATATTGGGTGAGGACGTGGATGCGCAGCAGGTTCGAGTTGACCAGGTTGGTGAGGACGAAGTCGATGAGCCGGTAGTGTCCGGCGAAAGGCATCGCCGGCTTGGCGCGCTTGCGGGTGAGCGGATGCAGGCGCTTTCCCTCCCCGCCCGCCAGGACGAAGGTTTCGATGCCGTGCCCCGTGCCGTTCATGCCCGCCTCCATACCGCCACGTCCAGGTCAGGGAAGAGATTGTCCTGCGCTTCCATCGCCGCCAGCTCCGCCTCGTCCACCCCTCCCGACTCCAGCGCGTCGGCCAGCCGCCGAAACCGGTCCAGGTGCCGCAGGACCCGCTCGCGCGCGTAGCCCACCGCCGTCTCGTTGCGCAGGATGAAGGGCCAGTCCGAGGATTGCGCCAACAGCAGCTCGCGCCCCGCCTGCGCCAGGGCCCGCGGGATGGAGCCGTTGCCGGCGCCGCGCCGCTCCACCAGGGAGATGAGCCGCCGCGCCGCGTCGTGCAGCGGCGGGTAGATCCAATCGGTTTTCGGATTCACCCAGACCTCGAAATAGCCCCCTTCCCCCCAGCTCGAGGTGGAAGGCTCCGACTCCTGCGTGACCGGATTCTCCTGCAGATAGTCGCCGGGGCTGACCGTGCGGATGCCGTGCTCGGCGGCCTCGCGCAGCACCGCCGCCAGCCATTCCGGTCCCTCGAACCACCAGTGGCCGAACAGCTCGGCGTCGTACATCGAGGTGACCAGCGGCTTGCGGAAGCCGGGGCGCGCCAGGTATTCCATCTGGCGGCGGCGGTTCTCCAGGAAATCGCGCGCGTGCACCGCCACGCGCTGCAGGGCGATGTCGCGCCGGTAGGGCTGCTTGCCGTCGGTGGCGCCGGTGATCCGGTGGTACTTGAAGCCGGTCATGCCGCGCGTCCCCGCCGGGTCCAGGAACTCCCCCACCGTCTCCCATTCGAGGTCGAAGCCGATGTCGCGGTAGAAGTCGCGGTATTCCGGGTCGCCGGGGTAGCCTTCCTTCGAGGACCAGACCTGCACCGTGGTCTCCTGATCGCGCGCGAAAGCGGCGACCCCGGCCGGCGTCAGGATCGGGGCGTGCAGGTCGAGGCGAGGGCGGTGCGAGGCCTGCCGGAAGCCGTGCGCGTCGACGAAGAAATAGTCGACCTCCGCTTCCGAGAGGACCTGATCGAGCCCTTCGAAGTAGCCGCATTCCGGCAGCCAGAAGCCGGAGGGGCGCCGTCCCAGCTGGCGCCGGTGCTCGCGCACTCCGAGGAGGACCTGGGCCCGCACCGCCTCCGGCGACAGCAGCGCCGGCAGCAGGCCGTGCGTGGCGGCGCAGCCGATGATCTCCAGCACGCCCCGAGCCTCCAGCCGCGCGAAGCCCCCCACCAGGTCCCCGCCATATTCATCGTGGAACAGCTGGCGGAAGCGGCGCAGACGGTCGCGGTAGAAGCCGGCGGTGGGACGCATCTCGGGGATGCCGCGCGTGCGGGCCATCTCCCGCCGGGACAGCTCGATCATCCGGTCGAGATGGCTGGCATATTTGGCCATGAGGACCGGGTCCCGCAACATCGCCATCAAGGTCGGCGTCAGCGACATGGTGAGTCGCGCGGGGACGCGATCGCGGCAGAGATCCTCCAGGAGATCCAGAAGAGGCAGGTAGGTCTCGGTGATCGCCTCGAAGAGCCAGTGCTCCTCCAGGAAGTACTCCCGCTCCGGATGGCGGATGAAGGGAAGATGGGCGTGCAGGACCAGCGCCAGGCTGCCGGCCGCCGGCGGGCGGGCGGCGGCTCGCGGCGACAATCCGCCGGTAATTCCGGCGCGCCGCTGCCAGTCGGGCTTCCCGGACGGGGAAGACCCGCCCAAGCGGGATGTCTGCGTTTCCCGCCGCGCCCTCGGGTCGCGCCACGATTCGCTCTCGTCCCCGGCCCCCTCGCGCGGGATCCGCAGAACGTTGCTCACAAGCAAAGTCCTGAAGCCGTCCCGATCCTCCACCCCGAGATGGGCCCGCACGCGGCAGTCGGTCTTCGGCGGCGTGACGTACCAGCCGGAAGCGCGCAGGTCGAGCTCGGAGCGGGCAATCTCCCGCAGCTCGCCGCTCTCCAGAACCTCTTCCAGGCGGAGCCCCGCGGGACCCTC